>NZ_JBEZXE010000009.1:0-26846 GCF_040637885.1 Kitasatospora sp. NPDC028055
GACGGCCCGTTGGGCGGTGCTGACGCACCGCCAGGTGCGGGGGTGACGGCTGCGCCGTCACCGTTCGTGGTGTGGCCTCGGCTGCGCCTCGGCTGGCGGTGGGTGGTTGGGAGAATTCGCCGGCGGCGAATTCGTGGGCGTGGCACGCGCCGTTGTGGCTGGTGTCGGGACTCGCTGCGCTCCGCCATTTCTGGGGAATTTTCCCGGGCCTACGGCCCGTCAATCGGTCGGCTTTCCCACCTTGTTGGGCTGGTGTTTTCACGGCCTTACGGGCCGATTGGCTGGCAGGGTTTCCCGGGCTGCGCCCGGGGTGGGCGTTGACGATGTGACGCGGAATTCCGGTAGAGGCCCATCCCTCCGGGGCGGGCGGGGTGCCGGCCGGGGCCTGCGGCCCTCAACGTTGACGATGTGTCGCGGACTCCGGGTATCAGCCACACCCCCACCTCCGGGGCCCTCCCCCGGTCCCGGCCGGTGGCCGGTCAGCCGCCTGGTTGCTGGGTTTGCAACCCATCCGGCGCCCCTGGGGCGGGGCCTGCGGCCCTCAGGAGCAACCTCCGGGCACCGGCTCCGGCGGCCCGGACCTCCCCGGCCCGGGTGGCGCCCCCGACGGCGGTCCCTGACGGGCCATCAACCGCAGACTCCCGACCGGAATCCGAAGCGAATCCAGCGACGTTTCCCCGACTTCCATACAGCCCTATCCTACCGGTTCCCGGACGGCGCGGGACGCGCACAGGCAACCTCGCGGCAACCGTCCATTCCGGCTCTATTCGGCCGCACTTCTGGAGGGGATTTGGATTACCTCCCGCTCCCTTTCAGGCGGCAATCTGAACACCTTTCGGGGCGCAGCGGCGAGAAATCGCATTCAGGTATCTCGGAAAGGTCCTAAGGCCCTCCGCGCCGACACGAAGACTGCCCTTCCAAGGCGTCCTGGAAATCCCGCCCAGCGTCAACCGGGCAATTCCCGGTGTGGCGACACCGAACCGAACACCAGACCAGGACGGGCGCAGCGGGGCGCGGCACCGAGCGGCCAGGGCGGGCACGGGCACAGCGGCCGGACGGCCTGGCGGCCGACCAGGACGGGCAACCAGGACCCAGCAACGTACCAGCAGGGCACGGCGCCGGGCGACGCGGACGGGCGGCGCGGGCGGCGGGGGCCGCTGACCCGTGACAGCGATCGGAGTTTGACCGGCGCTGTGGAAGGCCGCGCCGAAATCCCTTGGTGCCCTGACCAGGTTGTCTGCCATTCTCGGGCGCGTGCCAGCTCGTAACCGCCGCCTGCCGCGGCACCTGTCGTGGCCGCTCACCTCAACGGACATCTGCTCCGCCCTCGGTGAGACGCCCTCCAACGCCCTCCGGCTCGGCTTCTTCGACCACCACTGGACGGACGGGACTCTCCTCAAGGCCAGGTGGGTGCCACCGACCGGCTCGAACTACGGCACCGGCCTCCCTCCTGACTGGTGGTCGAGCGTCTGGATCACCGTCGGCCCCATCCCGAGCAGCGAGCGGGCCACCGCCCGCCAGGTCCTGCGCGAACAGGCACTCCCCGAGCTCTGGAACTGGGTGGGAAAGGCCCGGAACGGCTCCGAAGCGTGGGCGCTGAGCAGGCACAGCATCACCTGGCGGTACGTCGACCAGTCCCTGCACCTCAGCCACGACCAGCAGCCGTACCAACCGGTCAAACCTCGCTGAGGCGCCGTCAAAGTTCGATGGGACGGCACCTACCACCAGGGCCAGGGCCCCGCCCCGGCACCCTGTCGCACCCATCTGTTGCGCCCCACCACACACAGGGGATCAGGGGTATCCGCCCACGTCACAGCACGCGACAGCACCCCACGCGACAAGGGGACACGACAAACCCGCTACCTACTTCCGAGCCGACCCGCCGGCGGGCGTCCCACGCCGCGCAGCCGGGCGTCGGCGGGCCAGTGGGTTCCGCGGGCGTGCCGGGCCTGACGCCGAGCCAGACAGCCAGCCACTCGACCGCCTAGGTGTACTGACCCGTGAGGTTGGGGACGCGGCTGGCGGGTGGCTTGCCTGCGAGTGCAGTGTGTCCGCGGTGGTGATTGTAGGTGTGGAGCCAGGCCGGGTAGGCGTCGCGGCGTTCCCGTTCGGTGCGGTAGGCCGTGGCGTAGGCCCATTCGTCGAGCAGGGTGCGGTTGAACCGTTCGACCTTGCCGTTGGTCTGCGGCCGGTAGGGCCGGGTTCGCTTGTGCGCGATGCCCTCGGCGGCGAGGGCATCGCGCCAGACCCGTGAGCGGTAGCAGGAGCCGTTGTCGGTCAGCACGCGCTGGACGGTGATCCCGGCCTGGGCGAAGAACGCCTGGGCGCGGGTCCAGAACGCGGTGGCGGTCTCCTTGCGCTCGTCGGACAGGATCTCGCTGTAGGCCAGACGGGAGTGGTCGTCGACGGCGTTGTGCAGGTAGCTGTAACCGCCTCCGGAGCGGTTCTTGCGGCCTGTCTGGCGGCCGAGGACGTGGTGGCCGCCGCCGTCGGGGATATTGCCGAGCTTCTTGATGTCGACGTGGATCAACTCGCCCGGTGCGGCGCGTTCGTAGCGCCGCACCGGGCGAGCGGTGGCGCGGTCGAGATGGGCCAGGCGGGCGAGCTTGTAGCGGACCAGGACCCGGTGCACGGTGGCCGGGTTGAGCCGCAGCAGGTAGGCGATGCGGGCCGGGCCCCAGCGGCGTAGGACGCGGACCTTGATGATCCGGCGCTCAGTTGGGGTGGGAAGCCGCCGCGGACTGCGGTGCGGACGGCTGGAGAGGTCGCTCATGCCGGCTTCGCCCAGCGCCCGGTAGCGGTCCGCCCAGCGCTTGGCCGTGGTGGGCGAGACCTGGAAGCGCTCAGCCGCTCGCCGAAGGGGCCAGCCGTCCTCGACCACGCAGCGGGCCAGGCGCAGGCGCCCGGTCTCGGTCAGCGGTGCGTTACGGTGTGGCATGAGGGCCTTTCTGGTCGCCGGGTAGATGTCGCAATCCACACCGAGCCAGAAGGCCCTCACTCATTTCAAGATCACCACGCCGTGAGCCCCGTCACCAACCTCCGGGGTCAGTACACCTAGGCCCGTCGTCTGGTCCCGGCGCAGTCGGCGCTCCAGATGCAGCGGCTAGTGACCCGGTGCGGGTCCAGACGACGGCCGGACACGTCAGTCCTCTTCGAGCTCCATGAGCGCGTCAATGAGAACGGGACAGTCCTCTTCATGGAGCAGACGCTCCAGGCCCCGACGCCCCACAGCTCACATATAGACGGCGCACCTTCCACACTCTGGACAACGATCATCCAACTCGGACACAGACACCCCTCCTTCCCCTGGCGGACCATCAGACAGCTTAGGGACCCGGCCGACCCCGACCAGCCAGAAATCGAGCACACACCCACGCCAGCCCCCGCACCAACCATTCCGGCACGAATTCAGAGACCACCGTCAAAGACAATCAACAAAAACAGCCGTGTGGAATTTCAACCCGAATACAAGCCGAAACACGCCGCCTACCCCCAACCAGCGAGCCGACAGGCCCCCCGACCCCACCAACCACCACACACAGTCACCACCCCAGCCATCCACCCACACCCAACAAGTCCAACCAAAGGTCCAGACAACATGGCATCCAGGGCCAAAACATCCCCACCACAACCAACAGGTCACACTCGACGGCCCTTCGCCGGGTAGAGCTTGGCGTGCAGTAGCCGGCCTTCCCACCACGGGTCATCCGGGGTGGAGACCAGCGCGGCCACCAGCTCGCGCTTGGTCGGGGCGGGCAGCACCAGCAGCCCCCAAGTCCCTTGCGGGACGCTCCCGCTCGCACTGCGGGCACTCCAACCGGTCCGAGCCGGTCCGGCGGGCGTACACGAACGGCCCCTTCTTCCCGGAGGCCGGAGGAGAGCCGGCTGCTGCCGTTGGCGCCCCGGACGCCCGCCTGCGCGTCCGTTGGCGGTCCGCGCGCCATCGCGGGACGCTGGAACTGCGGCCCCGTGCCGCGACGATTCCAGCCGGACGGGCGGCCGTTGAACCGGCGGCCGTTCGGGCGTGCGCGGGCTCCACCGTACGGTCCGGGCCGGCACGGCCCCGAAGGGGCGGCTGCCGCGGGAGGCCCGGCGCCACGTGCGGACCCGCGCGAAGGCCGGCCCCGGACGATGCTGCGCGCGGACGCCAAGGCCGCCGACACGCACTGCCGCGCGCGTAGAGGGGCTACCGTCATGCCCGACAGCGACCTGCTCAGCCTGCTGATCGCGGAAACCGGGGATCTGCGGCCCGGCCCGGACACCACGCCCGCCGAGCTGACGGACCTGCGGCGCGCCCTGCTCGCCGGCGCGCCCGGCGGCCCGTCTCCGTCCTCCCGCACCGCTTCGACCGTGGACGAGGCCCTGCGCGCCGAACTGGACTACCTGATCGCGCAGCACGCCTCGGCGCCCCGGCCGCCCGGTCCCGCACCCCGCCTGATCCGCCGGGAAGCCCTCCCCGCGGGCTTGGACCCGTCCGCGCCGGACCGGGCGGTGGCCCAGCAGGTGGCGCGTACCTTCGGCCCGTTCCTCGACCGCGCCGACCGCCGGGTCTGGTTCGACCTGTTCCAGTCGCACTCCTGGCTGACCGTTCACCGGGGTCCGGCCGGCCCGCCGATCCTCGCGCTGCCGCCGGCGAGCCAGGGTACGCCCGGCCCGGGGCACTTCGAGTTGCCGGGCGGCACGGTCTGGATCGCCGTCACCCAGCTCGTCGGCTCGGCCCCGGGCGACGGCTGGGTGGGCCTGCGGGTCAAGAGCGGCACCCTCGACGTCGACGCCGCGCCGCAGCTCGTCGACGGGCAGCTGACGGTGCCGGCCGGCGCGGACCTGCGGCTGAACGTCGTCCTCGATCCCCCGGCCGGGCCCGGACCGGGCGCCGGACCGCTCACCGGACCGGGCGCCGAGGCCGCGGACACCACGGCGGGCTTCCCCGTGAACGCGCTCTTCCTGCTCCAGCCGTCCGCCGGGTCCGTCAGCATCCCCGATGCCTCCCTGACGGTCTACGGCAGCTCGTTCACCCTGCGGCCGGACCCGGGCCCGCCCGCCTACGACCAGGACTCCAGCCGGTTACTGATCCCGTTCACCCCCACGCCCGACCGGCTCGCCATTGCCCGGACCCGGGCCGATCTGTTCACTCCGTCCGGCACGGCGGCGGTCGCCCGCGCGGCCTGGGCACTACCGGTGGTCGGTTCGATCCTCGACGGACTCGGCGAGGCGGACGGCACCGGCAAGCTGCTGCTCTCCGTGAAGGACGGTCTGACCGCGAGCTGGCCGGGCCTGGACGGGGGGCCGGCCGTCCTCGGCCCCGTCGACGTGCTGACCGACGGGCGGGCGCTGTCCCTCGGCTGCCCACGGGCCACCGCCCGCCGGGCCCGCCAGGAGTTCCGGCTCTGGCGGGAGTCCGAGCCCGACGTCCGCTCCTCGGTCGCGATCGGCTTCCCCCAGGAGTTCCCCCTGCACTACGGGAGTGTGCTCCCCGCCGAAGACGCGCTGGTGACCACGGCCACCGTCCGTACCCGGCTGGACCGGCCGCGCACCGCCGCCGGCGAACGCATCGACACTCCGATGATGGGAATGTGCTTCCTGGACCAACAGCCCGGCAGCAGTGAACTCCAGCTCAACGCGGCACCCGAGGGACCTCAGGCCGCAGGCCGGATGGCGCTGTCCCTGGCGAACGTGCTGCTGTCCACCACCCCGCCGTCCCGCCTGACCGTCGCCGGACCGCTCGCCGCACCCGACCGGCTGGACTCCGGCGCACTCACGCTGGACCTCGGGCTGCTCCACGTCCTGCCCATGCTCCCCGACCCCTACACCGCGAACTTCACCGTCCTCACCGATCGTGAACCGCCTGCCGAAGCGGTGACGGTGCAGGCCAAGGTCGCCTGGTCCGACCCGGCCACCCCCGACCTGACGATCGGCCTCAGCACCCAGGACGCGTTGCCGTCCGACCTGCTCCCGCCACCGGGACCGGTGTTCGGCTTCCGCCCCGCCGAGCATCCTGCCCAGCCCGCCGCGCCCGCGCAGCAGGCACTGGACTGGCTCCTCGCCGTCTTCGACGAGCTCGGCCAGTCCACCGGCCTGACCCTGCTCGACCTCTCCTCGAACTCCGACCAACTGGGCGTCAGCATCCCGCTGAGCGCCGCCGCCCGGCTCCCGGTCACGGTCAAGGACCTGATGCTCAACACCTCCGCCGGCAACGCCCGGATCTTCCTGCTGCCCCAGTTCCACTGGGAGACGGTGCACAACCTGTACAGCCCCATGACCGGCGACGCCGACGGGCCGCTGCACTCCGGCGACGACGGCCTCCCCGCCCTGGTCCTGGCCGACTCCGTCACGCTCGTCCCGCTCGCACCGGTCCCGCTGGCCGAGGAGGTCGTCCGCGGCTACCGGCAGGACGCGGCCGGCGTGAGCGCGCTGTTCACCCTGCCCTTCGGCCTGATCGCCCTGGCCGAACTCGATCCGCACGACCGCCGGTACCGCAAGCCGCCCGAACTCGACCTGCAGAGCCCCGATTTCGCCGCACCGAGCGGCCATCCGGCCGACCGGATGACCGGGGCGCGCCAGCTGAGCCTGCGGGCCGGAGTGAGCGCCGGCACCGACGACCCTTCCGCACCCCCGGTCCCCCTGCTCGGCGGCGCCACCAAGCAACTGGAGAACCTCACACCCGGGTCGCCGCTCACCTCCGTCCTCGGCCTGCTCGCCAGCGACTTCAACCCGCTCTTCCGGACCGAGGTGCCACTGAACCGGATCGAACTCGGCGGCTACGGCGCCAACGTGTTCAGCCGCTGGGTGAACGACTCCACGTCCGCCGTGACGATCACCCAGGTCGCCTTCGACGCCTTCCACGGCCGAACAGCCTTCGAACGCGTCCAGTTCACCACCATCCTCTGGCCCTGCCAGGCGACGCTGGTGCGCACCATCACCCTCGAACGCCATGGCAACGCGGCCGTGGTCCGCTTCGACAGCGGCTGGCTGGCCAGCACACCCGGGCTCTTCCACCACCCGAAGGCCCCCGACGTCACCTTCCACCCGGGCGTCGTACGAGGCCTGTTCGACATCCGCGAGATCCGGGACACCTCCCTGTACGTGGACCTCGACGGTGCCGCCGGGTCGCCCGGCCCCACGCTCCAGGCGGTCTACTTCGACGCCGACGTCGAGATCGACGGTCTCACGGCCGGGGGCGCGAACGGCCGGGTCCCGGCCCACCGCCACCTGGGCTTCGTCCAGCGGATCCCGCTCGCCGCGCAGGTCACCAGCGGGGGCGTCGGCGCGCTGACGCCCGGCCAGCTCCAGCAGTTGTTCGCCCTGCAGGGACCGCTCGGCGGGCCGGTGGACTGCACCATCCGGATCGGTGACTCCCCGCACCTGATGCGCGTCACCGGAGTCCACGCCGACAGCGCCGACCAGACCTCCGGGCAGTTCGCCGTCGCCGTCCACGGCGCGCCCGCGCTCCCCGCGCCCGGCCAGTGGAGCGTGGTGCGGGTCGAACCGGACCAGACCGTCACCCCGGTGGACGCCCAGCGGGGCGTGCCACTGATCCGCCGGGGCGAGGCGACGGCCACCGGAGCCAACCCGAACGGCTTCCGGTTCGCCGACCCCGCGCACCTCTTCGACGACCACCCGCACGACTACTACGCCCTGTTGTTCGCGAGCGAGACCCAGCGGATCCTCTACCCACGGCCGAAGATCGACGCCGGAAAGGCGGAGATCACCAGCGTCGACACGCCCCGGCTGGCCAATCCGTACGCCCTGCTGCGCGCCGGTGGGCTCTTCCCCCCGCCGACGACGGATGCCATCCCCTTCGACGCGAGCGACCCGCCGCAGGCGTTCCCGCTCACCCTGGACGCCGGACAGCTGCGATTCGCCGGGGGCACGGTCGCCTTCCCCGCGGCGGTGGACCAGTTGCTGGTGAACGCCGGCTCGTGGACGGCGCGCACGCAGTACGCCTCGTCCAAGGTGCTGGTCGAGTCCGACAAGGACTGGCGGATCGTGCAGCAGCAGGTCGAACAGCACCTGCGGTTCGAGCCGCTCGGCGAGATCCTCACCATCGTCCACGACATCGACTCGCCGACCGCCGGCCCGACGGACTTCCCCACCCCCGCGGTCGAGCTGGCCGGCCCGCTGCAGCCCGTGGCCGAGGTGATGAACCTGCTCAACAGCCTGGTGCCCAGCGGCGGAACACCGGGCCTGCCCGGCCCGCTGCAGGTCTCGCTCACCCGCGACGGCACCGCCGTACGCCTCAGCGCCGTCGCCGACTTCGCGGTGGCCCAACCGGACGGACAGCCGGTCGAGTGCGGGTTCGGCAAGCTGCTCGGCCACCTCAAGGTCGGCGCCGACATCGCCGCCGACCTTTTGGCCGCGAAGAGCGGAGGATCGGTCTTCCTGGAGATCACCGGCAGCTACCAGCAGCTGATCTTCCCCGAAATCTACGGCGGCGGGCTGCTGCGCTTCAAGATCGGCGCGGACCAGAGCGGCGCCACCACCGTCGAGTTGGACGCCTGCGCGGCCGGCTCGGTCGGCGGCACGCTCATCCCCGGCCTGATCGACCTCGAAGCCGGCGTCAAGTACGGCTACTTCATCGGACGGGCCGGCGACCGCTTCCAGCCGGGCATCGTGCTCGGCATGGACGGCCGCGCCACGCTGCTGTCCGGGCTGCTCGGGTTCAGCTTCTCCGTGGACGGCCACCTCGACGTCGACCGCGCCGACGTCCAGAACATCTGGGTCAGGCTGCACGGCGACATCCTGGTCGCCGGCACCGTCACCGCGGCGTGGTTGGTGAAGGCCCGCAAGTCCTTCCACACCGCCTTCGACGTCAGGGTCGACTGGCAACTCGTCGCGGGCGCCGCCAAGGCCGGGCTGATCCCCGTGCCCTGAGACCAGCTGCCCTTCGTGCGCCGAGACCGCCCGCCCCGTGCCGCCCCATCGTGGAGGTGCCCCGATGCCCATCAACAGCGCACCGCTCAACATCCTGCTGCTGCCCGGGCGTTGGCAGCCGCCCACCCTGACCCTGACCTTGCTCGTCCTGCCCCAGGGCGACCCGCGAACGGCCCTGCCCGGCACCGGCACCGCGTTCGCCGACGCCGACCTCGCCTTCGACGCGATGTTCGTGCCCACCCTCACCGACCTGCCGACCCCCGCGAGCGCCCACCGCACCGCGCTCACCACCACCCGGCCCGCACGCCGTCGCGCCTTCTTCGACGAACTGGCCACGCTCTTCCGGATCCGCCCCTCAGGCCTGCCGCCCGAGGGCCCGCCCTCCGCCGTCCGCAAGTTCCTCCCGCCCAGCTTCCGCGCCGCGAACGGCTGCACCACGCCGCGTTCGCGCTTCCTGGTCACCGACCGCTCCTACGACTGCGTGCTCAAGGAGACCAAGCCCCACGTCCCACCGCCCGACCAGCCCGACGCACGCCTCGAATGGGAGGAGGTGCTCACCTTCGTCCTGCGCCAGCCCCAACTCGCCCGCGAGCTCGGTCTGCTGTACGACACGACACTCACCTCGGGCACGGTCGACCCGGTCGACCAGGGCGGCTACCTCTTCGCCGACCTGGCCGCGGGCAGCGCCTACCGGGCCGAGGCGAACACGAATCCGGCCCTGCTCGCACGCTACGCCGCCCGGATCCCGCCGCTGACCACCGCGCGTGCGGTCTTCGCGGCCGTGCTCTTCCCGGTCACCGGCACCGGCGACTTCGACCAGGTCTTCGTCGAGGCCGACGCCTACGACCACGGCTTCGCGCGCGTGGTGCACGGAGCGCAGTCGCGCAGCGCCGCACAGGTCGAGCACGACCTCGAACCGCCCGCAGGAGCACTGCCCCCGGTCAAGGACACCGGCATCCGGCTCGGCTGGGACGACGACCAGGTGACCGTCTGGCTCAACCGCCAGCTCGGCATCAACGCCCACGACACCCAGCCCTCGCCCGACTCACCGCTGGGCGTCGCCGGGTACCGCGTGGACGTCCGCGAGGACGGCGCCCCGGGCGCGCCCTGGCACTCACTGACCCACGTCGCCGGCGACCTCGCGCTCGGCCCGCTCGGGTTCGGCCACTTCGACGGCGAACTGGCCGTCGAGACGACGCCCGTCAACCACGACCTGCAGGCGGAAGGCGACTTCTGGCTGCCGGCCTACTTCACCGCCTGGCGGGGCGGGTCGCTGGTGCTGGCCGATCCGAGTGCCGTCGAGGTCTCGGGGCGCAAGCACCCCAGCGCCGACACGGTCTACCGAGCGGTGGACGCCGACGCCGTACCGCTGCGCTACGGACACACCTACCAGTTCCGCGTCCGGCTGACCGACCTGGCCGGCGGCGGTCCGCTCGTCACCGACCAGCACGACCCGAGCGCGCCCGCGCCGGTCGCCACCGTCCCGTTCCGTCGGTTCGTCCCGCCGCGAGCCGTCCGGGTCGACCACGGCGGCGGCGTCGGGACGGACGGCCGCAGCGCCGCCTACACCGTCCACCGGCCGCTGCTCGGCTACCCCGACCTGGTGTACACCGGCTTCCCGAACGCCATGGACGCGCTGCTCGCCGACCTGCCCGCGGCCCGGAGCGAGAACCGCGAGGCCGCCCGGCCCGACCCGGACGTCACCCAGCTGCGCATCGACGTGTCGGTGCGCACGCTCCAGGGGGACCCGGCGACCGACTCCGACACCGCCCAGCCGTTCCGGCCGCTGTACACCGCGGTCAAGAACTTCCCTCCCGCGCCCGACCAGCCGCTGACACTGCGCGCCGTCTTCGAGGACCTCCCCACCACCGACCGGCTCGCGGACCTCACCCTGACCGGCCCCACCCCCCTGTCCGACCCCGACCCGCTGCGCCTGCCGACGGCCCGCGACGTCCGCCTCGTCCTCACCGCCCTCGGCCGCGAGGACCAGGCGCTCGGCTACTGGGGCAGCGACCGCGCGCGCACCGGCGCGGCGCCCGTGAGCGTGTACCTGCGGGCACCGTCCGCCGACGAGCGGCAACTGCTGCAGTCCCCGCCCGTAGGGTCCCAGATCCAGGCCGTCTTCCTGCAGCCCGACCCGGAGGACAACCCCGCCTCCGCGGCGCAGCAGGCGGTCTCGGGGCAACGGGTCGACGCGCCGTCGGACCTGGTGGACCGGCTGGCCCACCAGCTCGGGCTCACCCGCTGCGCGCTCACGCTCTCGGCACCCGCCGGGCGCCGGCTGGTCCTCGGCGCGGCGGCCGGGCTGCGGCACACGCTCAGCCCGGAACGGGACGCGATCACCTTCGCGACCAGGACCGACCTCACCCGGCGCTGGCTGGTCTGCCTGCACCTGAGCCTGGAGCGGGACTGGAGCTGGGACGCGCTGGAGCCCGCCGCCTTCGAGGTACGGCGTGACGGCGTCCCCGTCGGCACCATCACGCTGCCGCGCACCGTGGCCCGCAGCGCCACGGGCCGGGCGGACGGGGCGGGCCCGGTCGCCCGCAGCGCCACAGGCCCGGCGGACGGGACAGGCCCGGCGGACGGGACAGGCCCGGCGGACGGGGACGGCGACCCGCAGGCGCGGGACCGCACCGAGCTTCTCTTCCTCGACGCCTACGACGACAAACCGTCCGTCGACAAGCCCCCGAGCGAGACCCGGCTGACCTACAGCCTGGTCCCCGCCTTCCGCCAGCCCCCGCCGGCCCAGCAGGACCCGGTCCAGCAATGGCCGCTACGGCTGCCGATCACCGCACCGCCCGGCCAGGTCCCCCGGCTGCGGTCCGCCGGCATCGCCGCCACCCCCTACCAGCGTGACCAGGACCGCTACACCGCGACCGGGGAGCGGCGCCGCCTGCTCTACCTCGAACTCGCCGAACCGCCGAAGGACCCGGCCGACCGCTACTTCGCCCGCGTCCTGGCCGGCGCCCCCGACCCGATGCTGCTGCGCGGGGCCCCGGAGCGGCCCGATCCCGCCGAACCGCCGCTCGACGTCGCCGAGCCCATCCGGGTGGTCACCCCGAGCAGCTCCGCCGACTGCGCCGGCCACTCGCTGATGCAGGAGCTGATCCCCGCCGAGGACGGCCTGCACTACCTGCTACCACTGCCCGAAGGCCTCGGCCCCGACGCGCCGGAGCTCTTCGGCTTCTACGTCTACGAGCTGAGGGTCGGTCACGACTGCTCGCGCTGGAGCACGGCAGCCGGGCGCTTCGGGCTTCCACTGCGGGTGGCCGGGGTGCAGCACCCGGCACCGCAGCTGCGCTGCACGGTCACCCGCACCGACGAGAAGGTCACCGTCACCGCCCTGCACGCGCCCTCGGTGGCCGACGGCACCGGAGTGCGCCCGTACCCGCCGGCCACCACGATCAGCGCGCTGCTCTACGCCCAGGTGCAGCAGGCCGACGGCCGGGACTGGCGCAACGTGCTGCTGGAATCCCGCCCGCGCCGCGGCGACCCTCCGGCCTGGAAGCACGAACCGTTCGATCCCCACGTCCCGTCGAGCGTGCTGTCCTTCCCGAACGCCGAGATCCTCGCCAAGCTCGGCTACCTCGGCCTGCCCCTGGACGCTTCGCTCAGCGTGCTGGCCGTGGAGGCCCTCCCGGAACCGGACGCGCCGGGCGGGCGGGGCGAACTGCCGCCGATGTCGGAGGGGTTGGGCAGCGTCCGGGTCCTGCGCACCTCGCCGCTCACCCCGGTACCGGCGATCTGCCCGCCGTCGGTCGTACCCGGACCCGGGATCGAGGAGGAATCATGGCCGCACTGACACGCGAGACGTTCCTGGGAAAGGACTGCCTCGGCGGCGTCCACCGCGATGGCGACAAAGATCACGGCCGCCGACACAGCCCTGACAGCCCTCTACACCGCTTCCGGATCCGCGGGCACGATAACCGAATGGGCCGGGCTCCGTGAGGACTCCCGCGCGGCACACCCCGGCGGTTCCCACACGACCGGCGATTCGATCGACGTCGACTGCAACTCCAACCCATACATCGCGACCCGCGCGACGACCCGGCCGAGTGCTGAGGGTGCGAGTCCGGGGTCGGGCAGCGTCCCGGACCCGCAGTTCCATCGCCGGTTCCAGCAGGAGGTGGAGGCCGCCAGGCGGGTGACGGGGTTCCACACGCCGCCCGTGGTGGACGCGCAGCCGCGCGGTCCCCAGCCGTGGATGGCCACGGCATACCTGGCGGCGCCGTAGCTGGGCGAGGCGGTGCTGCGGTTCGGTCCGCTCGGCGAGGCGGGGACACGGGCGTTGGGGGCGGCGCTGGCGGAGGTGCTGGCCGCGATCCACGCGGTGGGGGTGGTGCACACCGTGACCTCGAGCCGGGCAACGTGTTGATCGCCCGGGACGGTCCGCGCGTCATCGACTTCGGGATCAGCCGGGCTTTCGACGCGGCCCACCTGACTGATCATGCTGCAGGTCGTGGCCACACTGGCCCCGAACGCCGACAGCGTCTACCGAGGGATGCTGAGCGGCGCCCGGACGCTGGCGGCCGCCACCGGCATGAAGATCACCGACGACCGGTCGGTCCCCGGCATCGGGGCGGCAGCGACTCTCCTCTACACCGTCGTGAGCGGGTACGGCCGCGTCGAACTCGTGGTACTCCAGCGCAACGCGGTCGTCACCGTCCACTACCAGGCGGCCACCCGCTCCGGCTACTCCTTGAAGGACGTCCCGCCCTCCGGCGCCGGAGCCGGACCGTCGTAGCTCCGGCGACCCGGCCTGCAGGGCCCAGCCTTGGAGCACCTCCTCTCCCGTTCCCGGCCTGCGTGCCTGCCCTGGCGGCCGGTCGGATCGCCCGGTCGTGCTTGACGATCAGCCGAAGATGTCGTCCCGGTCGGTGGCCATGCGGACCTGGTTCGGGTGCCAGGTGATCCAGTCGGCGTAGTGCGCCAGCGCGCCCCGGGTCGTGGAATCGTCCCGGTAGTCGTCCACATCGTGCCCGAGGATGATGCCGTCGATGCCGGTCTGCGACAGCAGGGACGCCATGCAGTTGGTGGAGTTGCCGCTGTCGTTGAGGGTGAACGCCATGACGCCGCCGAGTTGCCGGCCGCCGTGGCTGGCGTCGCCGCGGTCGCGGTAGGAGGTGTCGGTGCTGAACGGCCCGGTCGCGCAGCCGAGCGCGAGGTTCGCCGCGCCCCGGTCGGTGAAGCGGCGCAGCCGGGGGATGTTCGTCGCGTCGAACAGCCTCTGGGTCCTGCTCAGGGAGTCGTTGGCGGCGAACAGGCCTTCCATGCCGTTGCCCGCGACGTCGTTGGCGACCTGGGTCCACTGGGCGTTGCCCTCGTCGCTGCTCATCTCGAAGACGACGGCGATGTCGTTGGTGGTGAGCTGGTGCGCCAGGTCGAGCAGTTGGTTGACCGCGAAGCTGCCGCCGCTCCAGGCGTTCTTGACGTCGATCCAGACGAAGGTGATGTTCTCGTGGTTCTTCTTCGCTTCGATGATCTTGTTGACGACGTCCTGGAACCGGGGCGCGGAGCCGGAGGCCGGGACGTCGCCGTCGTGGGCCCACCAGGCGACGCCGTTGTTCGAGGGCATGCCCCACCAGGCGTCGGCCTCGATCGCGTTGTAGCCCGCGTCCAGTGCCGGGTGGACCTGGCCCGGGTCGTTGAGGTTGTGGGCGATGGCGTAGACGGGGCGGGATGAGACGGAGGTCTGTTGGAGGGCGACCGTCTGGGCGGGGCTGCTGTTGCAGTGGTAGTACTGGACCGCCTGCCCGTTGGCGAGGTTTCCGTTCGGCACGTCCACACAGCCGTAGCCGTAGCTGGACAGCTCCAGGGGGCCGCCCACGGTCTCGTTCGTGAGGATCCAGCGTTGGCCGTCGTTGCCGTTGCACGGCCACAGCCGGATCCTGGCGCCGTCGGTGTGGTTGTCGTCCTTGAGGTCCAGGCACTTGCCGGAGACGGCGTTGTAGAACGCGACACCGGGGCGCCCGTCGGGGTATTCGCGTGAGATCCACTTCTGGGCGCCGGAGCCGTTGCAGTCGTAGATCTGGACCTGTGCGTCGTTCGCCGTGGAACTCCCTGCCACCTCAAGGCACTTGTTGTTGCCGAAGGTGATCGTGGATTCCTGGTCGGTGACCGTGGTGACGGCCTGCGCGGGGGTCGACGGCGCTGCGAGCGTGGCGCACACGGCCAGGGCCAGCAGGCCCGGCCAGGTGCCGACGCGTGATCGTCTGTTCATGGGCCCGAATGCTGTCGGCGCCCGGTAAACGTGGGATCAACAAAGCAATGAGGGCCTGCTGATGTCGCACGGGCACCGGCCACGGGGTCTGTGATGGTCCGCAGGCCCCAAAGGCCGTCCGGTGATCCGACAGCGGCCGCCCGCCCCGGGCGGTTCCCGTGGCGGGCGGTCGGCCGGCTCGCCGGGCCGGGCCGTGCTGGGGAGGCCGCCCCTGTTGGCGGCCTCCCCGGCTGTCTTGCACACGGCGTGGTGCTGCTTCGGAATCCGCCGGTGACGTCGCGAGGCCTGCGGTGGAACGGCCGGTGGTCAGATCTGGTGGTCCGGGTCGGAGAAGGTCAGGCCGCCGGCCGCGAGCGGACGCCGGGCCGGGGCGGGCACGGCGGCGGTCTCGCCGGGTGGCTGGCGGAAGTCGGCGCCCTGCTCGACCGGCGGCCGGCGCGCGCCGGACTGGGCGGGCAGCGGCGCGTCGGTGGCGGTCGCGGAGAAGGTGGGCATCGCGAGAGGGCGGTGGTCTGTCATGATCGACAGTCTCGCAGCACGGACGGGGCCGCGCCGCCGCCCCTCCCCGAACCGGCGGGGATCGAGCCGACGGGGATCGAGCCTGCCGTGGCGCAGGCAGCGGCCCCGGCGGCGGGGCCGACCGGGCTCGCCGGGAGGGGTGTCGGCGTCCGGCGGTGTCAGCGGACGAAAATCCGGTGCGGGGTGTTCTTGGTGGCGGGCTGGTTGGGCTGCAGGTGGACGCCCGGGTAGGTCTTTCCCGCGTTGCGTACGGCGAAGCTGATGAGTACGGCCATCACGCCGGTCACGCCTGACAGGCCGGGGACGGCTCCGCCGCCGCCGATGAGGCAGGCGACGGCGACGAGGGCGATGCCCGCCGCGAGCAGGAGCCAGCCGGACGTGGTGCGGGTGCGCTGCTTCTGCGCGGCGGTCGACTCGGATTCCAGCACGACCTTGATGGGGAGGCGGCAGTCGCCGCAGAACGCGTCGAGGACGACGGAGCCCGTCTCCGGGCGCCGGCTCGCGCCGAGCGGGAACAGGTGCCACTGCGAGTGATAGGTCGTGCTGCGCAGCCCCTCGGTGCGGGTCATGCTCGTCCGGTGGCCCAGGCGGAACCGTGCGACGTCGGTGGGCACGCTCATGGATCTCGCCCCGTCTCCCCGTGCGCGGCCCCCCAAGTGTCCGCGCGGGCCGTGATGTTAACAAACGTTTGTGTACGCGGAGGGGACACCGGGCGACGCCCGGGCGGCGGGGCGGCCGGGCCCGCGTGGGCGTCCACGGCTCGCGGCGTGGCGCGGTGGGCTGGGAGTGGAGCCAGGTCGTGTCGATCACGATCCCCGGCACCCCGAGGATCCACGGCCTGGGCCGCGCGGTGCTGGAGCACTGCCCCCGCGCGCGGCGGCTGCAACGTCCGCTACCTGCGCTACCGCCCGCGCTGACCGGCCGCGCTGACCGGCCGGTTCCACCGCGGCCAACGGCACGCGGCCGGGGGCGAGTTCGCGGGCCGGACGGCGGAGCGGACAGGTCCGTAGGTGCGGCACTACCCTGGCCTTCCCCTGCCCCGGAGGACGCCGTGACCACCACGCGAAGCGCCCGCGGCGACTCCCCCGCGCCGAAGCCCCGGCCCAGCGGCCGGCGCCTGCTGCTCGGTGTCGCCTGGGACGTCCTGGTCCCGATCGCGGTGTACTACGGGCTGCGCGCCGCCGGTGTCGGCGTCTTCGTCGCGCTGCTGGCCGGCGCCGCCCTGCCGGCGCTCACCACGGCGGTGCGGTGGCTGCGCACCCGCAGCCTGGAGGGCATGGCGGGTTTTGTCGCCGGGACCATGCTGCTCGGCGTCGCGGCCGCGCTGGTCAGCGGCAGCCCCCGGTTCCTGCTGGCCAAGGACGGGTGGCTGACCGGCGTGGCCGGGCTCTGGTTCCTGGTCTCGATCAGGGCCAGGCGCCCGCTGCTCTTCCACGCCGGCCGGCCGCTGCTGGAAGGCCGGTTCCGCTCCGACGGCACCTCCTGGGACGTGCTGTGGGACCGCGAGCCGGCCTTCCGGCGGATCTGGCGGGTCTCGACCGCGATCTGGGGCGTGGCGATGCTGCTCGACGCCGCCGCGCGGATCGTGATGGCGTACACCCTGCCGGTGGACGTGGTGCCCGGCCTCGGCGCGCTGCTGTGGCCGGTCACGCTGCTGCTCCTGCAGGTGGTCAACGGCGTCTACTACGAGCTGGCCGGGCTCTGGCGGCTGACCTCCGGCACGACCGCGCGCCCGCCGGGCGGCTGAGCGCCCCGGCCCCCAGGGTGTGCGCCAGGGCTTCGCGGGGAGGGCACGCGGCCGGGGAGGGCGCCTGCGGTGGGTTGCGGTGCCGGGCAGTGGGTTGCGGTGCCGGGCGGCGGGTTGCGGTGCCGGGCGCTGCCGTCACTGCTGGAAGGCGCTGGGTTCCCAGGCCTTGCCACCGACCGGGTAGCTGTACAGCGGCCGGCCCTTGACCGCGCTGGTGCGGAACGGCGCGCCGCCGCCGGGGCCGATGGTCAGCGTGCCCTTCCGGTTGCCGCTGGACCACTCCAGTTCCAGGTACCAGCTGACGTCGTGGGCGGTGGTCTCGGCGCTGACCTCGATGACCTGCGGGTCCCGCTCGCTCACCGTGACCGGCAGGCCGGTCCTGCCCTCGGTCACGACCGGGCGGGGCCGGGCGGCGTCCAGGTCGAGGTCGTACGAGTGGACGTCGACCCCGCCGCCGCAGCCCTCGCCCATGGCGTAGGCGTTCCAGGCCAACGGGGCCGCGGTCCGGGCGACGCGGACGTCGAGGGCGGTCAGCACCACGGTGTCGTCGCCGGTGCCCTGCACGACGAGCTCGATCGACTGGTAGTGGCCGGGGACGGCGCCGACCTCGGAGACCCAGGCGGGGACGTCCGCCGGTGCGGGCGGGCGGGGGACTTCTGCGGGCGGGCGGTCGACCACGTACTGGTCGCACTCGGCGTCCCAGCCGGACGGGCGGACCACGACGGTGACCGGGGCGCCGGCCGGCCCCGACGTGGTCGCGCCCGTGGTCGCGCCGGCCTCGGCCGCCGGGGCGGGACCGGAGGCGGGGTCACCTGCCGTACGGGTCCGGAGACCGGCGGCCACGGCCCCGACGGTGGCGAGCACCGCGGCGGCCGTCACGGCGGCGAGCACACTGCGCCGCACCCGCCGCCGCGGCTCGGCGGGGGTGTGCGCCAAAGCGGCCGTCCAGTCCGGTGCGATGCCTTCGGCGGCCGTCGCGGTCACCGGAGCCGCTGACGGAACCGTTGACGGAGCCACTGCCGGAGCCGTTGCCGGAGCCGCTGACGGAGCGTTCGCCGCGGGGGCGGGAACGGACGACTGCCGGCCACCCCGCGCCGCGTGGGCGGCGACCCACAGCCGGTAGAGCTCGGTGCGCTCCTCCGGCGTCGCCCGGCACAGCCGGGCGAGGCGTTCCAGCGGGGTGAACTCCCCCGGCATCACATCGCCGTTGCAGTAGCGGTGCAGGGCCGACGTGCTCACGTGCAGCCGCTTCGCCAGCGCGCCGTAACTCAGCCCCGACCTGCTCTTCAGCTCCTGGAGCAGCCGCGCGACCTCGTCCGCCTCCCGCACTTCCCCGGCCCCCTCTGGCACTGCTCCTCCACCCCACTCGGCGACCCCCGCCGGGGAGAGCTGCTGCACCGGCCCCGGCATCCTGGAACGCCCCGCGGGGCGTTCCAGGAAGGTTACGTCCTCGCAGCTCAAAGAGGGTAAACGCGTCCCCGCGTCCCTGGTCGCCGGCCCACCGTTGCCGCTGGGACGAACCGGCGCACAAGCTGACGGCGAACACCGAGAGGGAGCAACTGTGAGCACTGTTCGAGCGGCACGGGCCGCGATACGCACCGACGAGCGTCTCCACCGCGGGGCGGTGGCGCTGGCGATGGGCGGGGTCCTGCTGATGTCCGCGGGCTGCGGCGACGGCCAGGACAAGAGCGCTGATGCCGCGTCCGCTGCCTCCGCCCCCTCCGCTGCGTCCGCTCCCTCCACCGCCTCCGGTGCCTCCGGTGCTCCCGGCGGGGCGGCCGCCGCGGCGACGCCGAGGACGTCGAGCGCCGTGCTGGACGTGCAGCCGAAGGACGGGGCCCGGGACGCCGCGCCGACCGCGCTCCAGGTGTCCGTCTCCCACGGCACGCTCACCACCGTCGAGGTGGCCGACAAGGACGGCAAGCCCGTCCAGGGCTCGATCACCCCGGACGGCACCGGCTGGAAGCCCGCCGCCTCGCTCGCCCCCGGCACGGCGTACACGGTCAACGCCCGGGCCAAGGACGCCGACGGCCTGGTCTCCGCGGCCACCAGCGCCTTCACCACCGCCTCGCCCGGCAAGCAGATGTCCGCCAACGACAACATCTCCGACGGCCAGACCTACGGCGTGGGCATGATCGTCAAGGTGGACTTCGGCGGCAAGGTCGTGAACAAGGACGCCGTCGCCAAGGCCATCACCTTCGAGACGGACAACGGCACCGAGGTGAAGGGCCACTGGTTCGGCGACAACCGGCTCGACTTCCGGCCGGCGGACTACTGGAAGCCGAACACCAAGGTCACCATCCACTACCGGTTGAAGAACGTCGAGATCGCCCCCGGGGTCTGGGGCGACACCGACAAGGACGAACCGTTCACCATCGGCCGCTCCCAGGTCTCCACCGCGGACGCGGCCACGCACCAGCTGACGATCGTGCGGGACGGCAGGACCACCACCGTGCCCGCCACCCTCGGCGACGAGCAGCACCCCTCCTGGGGCGGAACCATGGTCGTCATGTCCAAGGAGATCGTCACCCACATGAACTCCCAGACCGTCGGCATGGGTAACGAGTACGACATCCCCGCCGCCCCGCACGCGATGCGGCTGACCAGGAGCGGCACCTACCTCCACGGGAACTACTGGTACAAGGGCGACCCGTTCGGCAAGGCCAACACCAGCCACGGCTGCGTCTCGCTCAAGGACGTGGAGGGTGGCAGCGACACCTCCCCCGCGGGATCGTTCTACAACAGCTCGATGATCGGCGACGTCGTCAAGGTCGTGAACACCAAGGAGAAGACCGTCGCCCCCGACAACGGCCTCGGCGGCTGGAACCTCCCCTGGGCCAACTGGTAGCACCCGCCCGGGCGTCGGGTGTCCACGCCTCGGTCGGAGCGGACCGGGGGCTTGATCATGACGGGTGATCGGGGCCAAGATCTCCCCCGGTTGGATCACAACGGGGGGAGCCGTGATGTCCGAGGACCGGTCGGTCAGACGTGGGCTGAGACAGCGCCACATCGCCATGATCGCGCTGGGCGGTGCGATCGGAGCCGGGCTGTTCGTCGGCTCCGGCGTCGGGATCGCCGCGGCGGGGCCCGGGATCGTGGTGTCGTACGTGGTGGCCGGGGTGCTCACGGTGCTGGTCATGCGGATGCTCGGCGAGATGTCCGCCGCCCGCCCCGGCTCCGGGTCGTTCGCCGCGCACGCCACCCGCGCCTGGGGGCCGTGGGCCGGGCTGCTGGCCGGCTGGATGTACTGGGCGCTGCTGGTGGTGAGCGTGGCCGCGGAGGCGATCGGGGCCTCCCGGATCGTCGCGGGGTGGCTGCCACAGGTGCCGGCCTGGGTGTGGGTGGCGGCGTTCATGGCCCTGTTCACCGGGACGAACCTGGCGGGTGTGCGGCACTTCGGCGAGCTGGAGTTCTGGTTCGCCGGGGTGAAGGTGGCCTCGATCTGCGCGTTCATCCTGCTCGGCGCCGCCGCCGTGCTCACCGGCCGCACGCCGGCCGTGGAGAACCTGACCGCGCACGGCGGCCTGCTGCCGCACGGCTGGCACGGGGTCGCGGTGGGCACGATCGCGGCGGTGTTCGCGTACGGCGGGCTGGAGACGGTGACCATCGCCGCCGCCGAGTGCGCGGACCCGGTGGCCGCGGTGCGCCGGGCGGTGCGCACGGTGCTGTGGCGGGTGGCGCTGTTCTACATCGGCTCGATGGCGGTGATCGTCGCCGTGGTGCCGTGGGACGACCCGGCGGTCGCCGGTGGCCCGTACGCGGCAGCGATCGGCCGGATCGGGGTGCCGGGCGCGGCGCAGCTGATGAACGCCGTCGTGCTGGTGGCGCTGCTGTCGGCGATGAACGCCAACATCTACGGCTCCTCGCGGATGCTGCACGCCCTCGCGGCCCGCGGCGACGCGCCGCGCCTGCTGACCGGCCGTGGCCGGTCGGCCGGGCGTGGTGGGGTGGGCCGGGGCGGTGCGGGCGGCGGGGCCGGTGCGGGCGGCGGGGCCGGCGTCCCGGTCGGGGCCGGGCGGGCCGTGCTCGCCTCGGCCGCGTTCGGTTTCGGCTCGGTGGTGCTCAGCCTGCTGTGGCCGCGGACCGTCTTCCCGTTCCTGCTGAACTCGATCGGGACGGCGATCCTGGTGGTCTGGATCCTGATCGCCGCCTCCTACCTGCGGTTGCACGGCCGGCGGCGGCGCACGGACGGGCCGGAGCAGGAGCGCGGGCCGGAGCTCCTGGGGCAGGGGCAGGGGCAGGGGCAGGCGGCCTCGATGCGGGGCTTCCCGTCCCTGGGCTACGTGGCGCTGGCGGCGATGGCCGGGGTGCTGGTGTTCATGCTGGTGGACCCGGGCAGCCGCAGCCAGGTGCTCTGCACCGGCGCGTGGACGGCGGTGCTGCTGGTGGTGGCCGGGCTACGGCGGTACCGGCGCGGGCCGGCCACCGGTCCGGTGACCGTACCGCCGGTACCGAAAGCAGCGGCGGCCACGGCACCGGCCGCCGCCGTGGTCACTGCTCCCGTGCGTACCGGGCCAGGAACAGGTCGACCCCGGAGCTGATCATCCGGTGCAGCTCGGCCTCGTCCAGGTCGGCCTCCGGGCGGAACGTGCGCACCAGCTGGGGCACGCCCACCGTGCAGGCGACCAGTTGCTGCACGGCCAGCGCCGGGTCCTCCACGGTGAGCACGCCGCGGCGGTCCAGTTCGGCGAAGGCCTCGATCAGCGGGCCGTTGTTCATGTCGTAGCTGACCCGGTACCAGAGCTGGCCCAGCTGCGGGAAGCGGTCGATCTCGCCGATCACCAGCCGGCGCAGCGACATGATGTCGGGGCGCAGCAGGATGCGGGTCCAGTCGAGGGTGAGCGTGATCAGCGCGGAGCGCAGGTCGTCGGCCTCGGCGATGGTGGAGTTCCACGGCTTGAGGTCCTCGTAGGTGGTGGGCAGTATGCCGCCGATCACCGCGAGGAAGAGCCGTTCCTTGTTCCCGAAGTGCTTGTAGATGGTCGCCTTGGAGACACCGGAGCGCGCGGTGATGGCGTCCATCGAGGCGGCGGAGTAGCCCTCCTTGAGGAACTCGACCAGGGCCGCGTCGATGATGGCCTGCCGGCGGCGCTGGGCGGCGTCGACCGGGCTCGGGATGATCGGGATGCCGAACTCGTCGATCGGCTGGGGGGCGTCGGCGGCCATCGGGTTCTCCTCGGGAGGCGCTTAGGGGGAGACGGTACGGGCCAGTATATGAAACTGAACGGTTCGGTCGGGCCCGATCGGGCCCGGTCGGGTCTGCGCGCGGCGGGTCACGGGCCGAGCCCGGCGATCCGCTCGGCGAGCACCGCCAGTTGCGGGCCGAGCGCGGCGCCGAGCAGGAACACCAGGTTGAACAGCCCGATCGCCTCCGGTCGCCGCTGCGGTGGCACGGCCTCGGCGGCGGCGCCGGTCAGGACGCCCTGGCCGCCCGCGTTGACGCAGGCGCTGGCTCCGGCGCCCAGCAGCACCAGCGGCGTCCAGGGGCCGAAGGCGGCGAGCGCGAGTGCGGTGAAGGAGACGCCGAGCAGTAGGCCGGTGGTGCGCCGCGGGCCCAGCCGGGGTGCGGCGCGCACCAGCGACCAGGAGAGCAGCGCGCCGGTCAGGGTGGCGAGGGAGCCGACGGCGCCGGTCTGGACGGTGCTCCAGCCGGTGAGTGCGGCGGCCCGCCGGGGTGCGCCGTAGACCAGGCCGAAGTTGACGGTCGCCAGGACCAGCATCACGGCGGCGACGGCCCGGAAGCGCGGCACCGTCAGGGCGTCCAGGCCGAGGAACGAGCGGCGTGCCGTCTGTGCGCCCGGGTCCCGCGCGGGCTCCCGTACCTGATCCCGTGTCGACTCCGGCTTCGGTCCGGCGCGGCCGCGCAGTACGGCCGGCAGTACGGCCAGGGTCAGCACCGGCAGCACCAGGCAGGCCCGCCAGCCCAGCCCGGTCGCCACCGCGGCTCCGATGAACAGTCCGGCGGTGCCGCCCGCCGCGCTGCCGATCGCGACGACCCCGGAGGCGCGTGAGTCCGGCTGACGCGCGGCCAGTTGGAAGGCGGCCACGTTGAACCCGGCCGCGCCGACCGCCTGCAGGGCGCGCCCGGCGACCAGCGGGCCGAGGGCTGCCCCGGCGGCGAGGGTGACCAGTACGCCGAGCAGCAGTGCTCCCGCGGAGGCGAGCAGCAGTGTCCGGGGGTTGCGCCGTCCGGCGGTGGCGGTGAGCAGCGGGGTGCCGAGCATCATGCCGAGCCCGTAGCCGCTCATCAGCCAGGCGGCGGGGCCGGGGCCGGTGTGCAGTTCCCGCGCGATGGCGGGCAGGACGAGGCTGGGGCTGGAGAGTCCGGCGGCTCCCGGGGCGGCGAGCGCCGCGAGCAGCAGGCCGGTCCGGAGCGACCCCCGTACGCCCCGGCCGGTGCTGCCCGTCGGCGGCTGGGCAGGGGGCGCGTCGGCCCCTGCCGCCGTGTTCGGTGCTCCCGGGCTCATTCCGGGATCCGCCCGAACTTCCCGTTGGAGAAGTCGAGTTGGGCCTGCCGGAGCTCGGCGGCGGTGTTCATCACGAACGGGCCGCCGCGGGCGACCGGTTCGCCGATCGGCTCGCCGGCCAGGACCAGTACCTCGGCCGGTCCGTGCGGCGCGGCGACGGTGATCCGCTCGCCGTCGTGCGCCAGTACCGCGAGTTGGCCGTCGGCCAGCGGCGCGTCGGGCAGTTCGGCGGTGCCGGAGAGTACGTAGACGGCGGCGTTGTGGCCGGTCGGCACGGTGAAGTCGGCCCGTCCGCCGGCGGGCAGCACGGCGTGCGCGAGCAGGACCGGCAGGTGTGTCTCGAAGGGTCCGGCCACGCCGTGGCTGCGGCCCGCGATCACCTTGATCCGGCTGCCGTCCTCGGTGTGCACCACCGGGATGGTGTCGGGCCCCTGGTTCTGGCTGCGGGCCGGGAGGTCCTTGAGCCGGGCGGGCAGGTTCACCCAGATCTGGAGCATGTGCTGGCGGCCGCCGTGGGCGAGCAGTTCGGCGGTCGGCTCGTTGGAGTGGACGATGCCGGCGCCGGCGGTGAGCCACTCGACCTCGCCGGCGACGCTGGTGCCGCGCCGGCCGGTCGAGTCGGCCCAGTCCATCGAGCCCTCGATGAGGTAGGAGACCGCCTCGAAGCCGCGGTGCGGGTGGGCGGGGGCGCCCTTGGCCTCGCCGGGGGCGAGCAGCAGCGGACCGGTCTGGTCGACCATCAGGAACGGGTCGAGCATCGGGAGTTCGGCCACCGGGAACGGGCGGCGGACGGGGAAGCCGGCGCCCTCGAAGGTGTGCACGGGGTCGATGACGGTGGTGGTCGAGCGGACGGGGGCGGCCTGGGCCGCGGCGAGCTGGGTCGTCGTCATGCCGAAGACTGAACTACACGATCCAGTTCAGAGTCAAGACTGAACTGTCTGGTTGACACATTGAACTGAACGGTTTAGGTTTCTCGGCGTCGGAGCGACCACCGCCGGGCCTGGCCTGGCTCGGCCGCCACCCCCACCACGTCCACAGCCACACGCCCACCGCAAGGAGCACCGTCATGAGCGCGTCCAAGGTCTTCGCCATCTCCGGCTCGCTTCGCGCCGACTCGCACAACACCGCGCTGCTGCGCGCCGCCCGGAAGATCAACCCGGCCGGCATGGAGATCGAGATCTACGACGGCCTGCGCGAGATCCCGCCGTACGACTACGACCTCGACCACCCCGGCAAGCGCCCGGCCGTCGTCGAGGAGCTGCGCCGCAAGGTCACCGAGGCCGACGGACTGCTCATCGCCACCCCGGAGTTCAACTACTCCGTCCCCGGCGTCCTCAAGAACGCCCTGGACTGGCTGAGCACCGACTGGACCAAGAGCGAGGGCGTACCGCTGCACCGCAAGCCCACCGCGATCATGGGCGCCGCCCCCACCAACTTCGGCTCCGTCCGCGCCCAGCTGGCGCTGCGCCAGGTCTTCGTCTGGACCGACAGCGACGTCGTGGTCAAGCCCGAGCTGGTCGCCTTCCGCTCGCACGAGCGCTTCGACGAGCAGGGCGAGCTGACCGACGAGGGCACCATCGGCATCCTCAAGGACCTGCTCGCCGCCCTCCAGGGCAAGATCGACGCCCGCGCCTGAGGCCCCCTCCCCCGGAACCCACCGCCCCCACGCGGCAAGCAGCCCCGCCGAGCACCTGAGCGTGCCCGGCGGGGCTTCGCCGTGGCTCGGCGCGACGCTGCTCGGCGGTTCCAAGCTTGTTCGCGTCCGGCCGATTTCCCGAAACCGGCCCCGGCGGTGCGGGCGCTCTGGCATGCTCACCCGGATGGCGGCAGGCGCTGCGTAGCCGCATCCTCACGTAGAGTCAGACCGAAGGGCGGGGTGGGCAGTGCAGTACACGATCAGCGTCTCGGTGTTCCTCGCGATCGTCATCCTCGTCCGCCTGCGGCGAACCACCCAGGCCCGGAGCCGCGCCGACGAGGCGTTCACCGTCTTCACCGCCATCGTCTTCGGCGTCCTGATCGCCGCCACCAGCTGGGGTCACGCCATCCTCCAGCTCGTCGGCATCGCCGTCGACGCCACCCACTGACCGCTCCCCCGCCCGGCGACGCCGGGGGTGCGCTCCTCAGGCGGCCGGGTCGAGGACGGACGCCAGGGCGGCGCGCAGCTGTTCGTCCTCGCGGATCATCGCGTGGCCGGCCCCGGAGACGACCAGACGGCGGTCCCCGGTGGCGAGCTCGGTCAGGCGGGCGTGCTGCTCCGGGGTCAGGGCCGAGGCGCCGAGTGCCCGCAGGGCCTCGCAGGCGTGCTCGAGGTCGGCGCGGGTCTCGACGGAGTGCAGGGCCGCTTCGGCGAGGCGGACGCGGTCGAGGCCGGCCGGGCCGGCGACGGCGAGCAGGCCGAGGACGGCCGCCGGGAGCGGTCCGTCGGCGGAATGGATCAGGTTCGGAAGATCACCGCGCTGCGCCGCAAGGGCAGCCCGGGGGCGAGCCGGACGACGCCCCGGAGGGGCGGCCGATGGGCCGAACGTCCGCCGGCCGGAGCGCGGCAGCGGGGCGGCACGTACGGGACGGGAAGCGGTGGTGGCGGATCGGCGGCACCCTTGGTAGAGAAGTCCGACCAGGGAGGTAGCCATGGGCAGTCCGATCGAAGGAAGCGATCCCACGAGCGAGACGAACACGGACGCCAAGGCGTCCCCGCGACGGCTGTTCACCGGAGCCGAGCGGCCTTTCGACCCCGAGGACCTCGTCATGGCCTCCGGGCACGACCTCACCCCCGCTCGGGTCGAGTGGGCCAGGCAGCAGATCGAGCAGAAGGGCGCCGCCGCGCTCGAACGCTACCTGCCCTGACCAAACCGGGCCCGGGACCGTTCACGCGGCCACAGGCTCCGGGCATCGGCCCAGCGACCGGCGACCGGCGACACGAGCCGGGCGGCAGCACGAGCCGGGCGGCAGGCCGTGGGGGGGGGGGGGGGGGGTCGAGGGCGCCGCGCCCGCCGAGACGCGGCGCCAACAACCCCCGCGACTC
>NZ_JBEZXE010000009.1:26856-72761 GCF_040637885.1 Kitasatospora sp. NPDC028055
CCCCGGCCCCCCCCCCCCCCCCCCCCCCCGCGCCCCCCCCCCCCCCCGCGGGGGCCCCCCCCCCCGGGGGGGGGCGGGGGGGCCCCCCCCCCCCGCCCCCCCCCCCCCACGGCCCTCTCATCGCCTGGACCCTCAGCGCCAGTACTACGCACACCAGGAGACATCCGTCCCGGGTGTGACGGCCGTCGAGCGGCCCCGGCAGCGCGGCGCGTACCGGGCCCGGGCTCACGAGCAAGCGTCCTTGCCCTGCGGCGGGGGCCGCGCATACTGGCGGCCGTGTCGAGCGCCGATGCCCCCCAGCAGCCCCCTTCCCGCGAACCGGAGCCGGCAGTGCCGGGCCGGGCGACGCCCGATCCGTTCGAGGGGCTCGTCCTGGACGAGCGGTTGATCGGGGAGGCCACCGTCAAGGAGCCGACCGCCCGGACCCGGATGCTCGCGGCGCGGTGGCGGGAGGAGCCGCCGGTGGACCCGGGCGGCCGCCGCTGGACGCCCGGGGCCGCACCCGGCGCGGCCCGCGGCGCGGCCCGCTCGCGGTGGATCCGGCGCGGGCGTCGGCGCACCGTGCTGATCACGGCCACCGCTTTCGCGGCGCTACTGGCCGTCGCGGTCGGGATGGACCCGGCCGGGGTGCTGAACCGGGACGGCCGGTCGATGCGCAGCCCGCGGCCGGTGCCCGGATCGCCCCGGCCGACCGTGGACGTCGCGCTGCCCGGCGGCGGGGTCTCCGACGGCACCAGGTGCGGCACCAAGGGCTTCCACCACTTCGAGCCGGCGCCCGCGTCCTTCACCTTCGCCGGGTCACCGACCGACACCCCGCCGCCGGGACCCCAACTCGTCCTCAGCGCCTACGGGTTCTCGCGGGGCGCGGCACAGGACCCCGGGCACTTCACCATCGGTCTGGGTCTCGCCCCGGGCCCCGGCGGCCACGCGCTGGACCTGTCCGCGCCGCTCGGTCCGCAGGGCGTGGCGGTCGAGATCGAGGGCCCCGACGGCCTGGTCGCCGGGGCCCACGGCCTCCCGCTCACGCACGGCGACGGCGACGGCGACGCTCCGTCCGACCCGGGCGGCACCGTCCACGTCGGGCCCGAGGGCGGCGCGTCCGTACAGGTGACGCTCCCGGCCGCGGCCCTGTGCCCGGGCTTCGACGGCTTCGCCGTCCAGCAGCGGCTGACGGCACCGACCGACTCGAACAACACCGTCACCGGCCAGCCGCCCTACCGGCTCACCGTCTCCATCGCCGATCCGGCGATCGGCGCGCTGCGGCGCCAGCTGGGCTCGACGGTGCCGGGCGACGTGCTGGCGACCGACAACCGGGTGCAGCGGTAGGGCGGTACGGCGGTCCGCCCGGTGTTCACAGGCTGCGGGGGCGCGGGGCCGAGGGGCGTGGCCCGTCAGGGGCGGGTCAGCGCCGCGAGTTCGGCCTCGACGGCCACCGTGGACGGGTGCCGGGCGCCGAAGTGCTCGCGCCAGGCGGTGGCGCAGCGGGTCAGCTGTTGTACGGCCTCGGGGTGTCGGCCTCGGGCGTGTCTGACAATTCGCGTCGGATCAGCGCGCGGCGTTGGGGTGCGTGCATCGCAAGGCGGAGGATGGGGGCACCTCCCGGCCGAAGGCTGGGGGAGCGTCGCGCGCCCGGCGGGAATTGTCAGACACGCCCGAGAGCGGCGAGGGCGCGGCCCAGGGTGGTGGCGGCTTCCAGGGCCCGGTGGTTGTCCGGGTGGTAGTGGGCCCGGGCGAGGTCGACCGCGCGCCTGGCCCGGGCCTCGGCCTCCTCGGGCCGGTCGAGGCCGAGCAGGGCCTGGGCGGTGAGGAAGCCGAACAGCACGGCGAGCGCTCCCCCACCGATCCGCGGGTTGTCCGCTTCGGCGTCGGTGAGGACCTGGAGCGCCTCCGCGGGCCGGCCGAGGGCGGTGAGACTGCGGGCGAGGCCGGCGGAGAGGCCGGTCCCGGGGTGGCGGGCCAATGCCGTCCGGGCGAGGGCCTCGGCCTCGGTGTGCCGGCCGGCGCTGTTGAGGGCGAAGACCTGCGCGCTGGTCACGGAGCGGCGGAGCCTGTCGTCGTCGGGAAGGTCGGACAGCAGGGCCTGGTACTCCCGTTCGACCTGGTCGTGCTCGCCCAGGACCGCGAGTTGCTGGAGCCGGTGCGAGCGGGACGCCAGCAGCAGCCGGTGCCGCTCGCCGAGCACGGCCGGGGCGGCGGTCAGGAGCGTGGTGTACTCGGCGGCGGCCTCACGGTGGCGGCCGAGGCTGTTGAGCGCCAGCGCCCTGGCCCTCCACGCGCGCACGCGTACCAGGTCCACGGCGGGGTGCGCGGTGAGCACGGCGCGCGCCAACTCCTCGGCCTGGTCCGGGCGTCCGGTGGCGATCAGGACGCGTCCCAGCAGGAACCGCAGCTCGTGGACCTCGTCGTGGTCCTCTCCCCGGGCCGCGACGGCGAGCGGGAGGACGGCCCGCAGCTCGGGCTCGGCCTCGTCGTAACGCCTCGACTCGACCAGGGCGCGGCCGAGCACCGCCCGCAGCCCGCGGACCTCGTCGTGGTCCTCTCCCCGGGCCGCGACGGCGAGCGGGAGGACGGCCCGCGCCTCGCGGCCGGCCTCCTCGTGGCGTCCCAACGCGCCCAGGACCGCGGCCCGTTCGCCGCGCGCGGCCAGGGTGGCGGGCGCGTGCGGGCCCAGGTGGTCGGTGCGCAGCTGGATGATCTGCCGCTGGACGGCTTCGGCCTGCGGCCACCGGCCCGCGGCCGCGAGGCGGACCGACTCGTCGGTCAGGGCGTCCGCGAGAGCGGCGGCGCGCCGCTGGGACCGGTTTCGCCACCACGCCGGCATGTCCGCTCCTCTCCCCCGGTCGTCCCGTCGCCCCGGCCCCTTCCAGGGTGCGGCGATGATCATAGTGGCGCACGGGTGCGGGCCGGACAGCGGGACGCGGGGAGGGCGGGGATCACCTGGCCCGGCCCGCACCCGGCCGCGTCCGGGGAGGGGCGCAAGCCGTCGTACCGGGGTGCCGAGTCCCGTTGCAGTACCCCGGTATGACGGTGGCCGGTGCTGCGGGTGCTTCTCGTTCCCGTCCGGGTCAGTGGGTGGGGGTGGGCTGTTGCGGGGTGAGGGGGTTGCCTGGCGGTATGTGGCCGCAGTCGGAGGGGGCGGGGCGGCCGGCGAAGCGGTCGTCGAGCCAGGCGAGGGCCTGCGGGGCCCAGACGACGGGAACGCCGAAGTGGCTGAGGAGGTCGTACTGCTGGTAGGAGACCGGGCTGGTGCCGGTCGCGCAGTACTGCCGGGCGAGTGCCCGGACGTCCCCGGCGACCATCACGCCGTCGCCCGTGCCGATGCCGGCCGGGCCGGCGAAGGTGCCCTCCAGGAAGCCGCCGTTGCCCTGGGCCATGGCGCCGGGCACGGTCGGGGTGGGGGCCGAGCCGAGGTTGTTCCGGTTGATCGCGTCGACGAAGGGCGGCACCGAGTTCGGGTCGGCGTACTGGGGCTTGGCCATCGCCTTCCAGGTCAGCCCGGGGTAGTGGCCCAGGGCGTCGACGATCGAGCCGTGCTCCAGCCGCTGGTAGAGCGAGCGGCCGTAGTCGTTCAGGTAGGGCATGAGGTCGATGCCCAGGGAGCGCGAGACCCCGATCACGGACAGCGGGATGATCCCGCTCCACGCCAGCGAGCCGTCCACGTAGCCGAGGTTGTGCGCCGGGTCCACCAGCAGCCCGCCCACGGTGTAGCCGACCAGCTTGGCGTTCACCTCGGGCGCGTAGCCCGGCGCGAGCGCGGCCGCCCAGCCCGTGGCGACGGCGCCGCCGGAGTACCCCATCAGCCCGAAGCGGGTGTCGGGGCCCATGCCGGTGGCCGGGGACCGGGTCGCGGCCCGGATCGAGTCCAGGGTGTTGGTCGCGTACTCCGGCCCGGCCGCGAAGTCGGCGTTCTGGCCCTCGGTGTCGGGGATGACCACGTTGTAGCCCTGGGCGAGCAGCGGCACCAGGAAGACCGCCTCGATGTTGGGGATCGCGCCGCCGAGGCTGAGGTCGCCGGCCACCGCCCGGGAGGGGCCGTCGCCCGGGTCGAGCGAGTCGTAGAAGGACTGGTACGAGACGGCCTTGCCGCCGTCCCCGGTCAGGCTGCGCACCACGGTGGTGACGTTGGCGGACGGGCGGCCCTGCGCGTCGGTGGTGCGGTAGAGCAGTTGGACCGCCGTCACCGGGGTGGGCAGCCCCAGCACGTGGTACGGCAGGGTCCGCGTCTTGAGCACGGTGCCCGGGGTGAGCGAGGCCAGTGGCGTGCTGCCGTCGTAGGCGTAGAAGGGGTCGCTCGCGGCGGCGGAGCGCGGGGCCGCCGTGGCCGCCGCTCCAGCCGTGGCCGCGGCGGCCGGGCCGACGGTGACGGCCGTGGCGGTGGCGGCCAGGGCGGCGGTGACGGCGGCGGCGAGCAGCCGGGACGTGCACGTGCGCATGGTTCCCCCGGGTCGTGGGATTCCTGGTGGTCCGTCGGAGAACGCCGGGTTACCAACTGGTAGGCAGCGCCCCGGAGAACATCATGTCGGCGGCCCGGCGCACTGTCCCCTGGCCAGGTCACAAAGATTCCGGACGCGGCTTGTGACCGGTCACAAGCTGACACCCCGTACGACACCCTGTACGACACCCCTGTGCGACACCCCCGTGCGGCGGCCGGCCCGGGGTACGGCCGGCCGCCGCGGTGACGGGCTGCGGGGTTACAGGCTGTGGGTGAGGTGGTCGGTCAGGAGGCGGGTGAAGCGGGCCGGGTCGGGCAGGTCGCCGCCCTCAGCGAGCAGGGCGCTGCCGTGGACGAGTTCGGCGATGTCGGCCAGGGCCGGGTCGTCGGACTTCGCCCGGTGGGCCCGGTGCAGGGCGGTGACCAGGGGGTGGGTGGGGTTGAGCTCCAGGATCCGCTTCACGGGGGGCAGTTCCTGACCCATCGCCCGGTACATCTTCTCCAGGGTGGGGGTCAGGTCGTGGGCGTCGCCGACCAGGCACGCGGCGGAGGTGGTGAGCCGGGTGGAGAGGCGGACCTGCTTGACGTGCTCGGCCAGGGTGCCCTGCAGCCAGGTGAGGAGGTCGGCGAAGTCCTCCTCGCGCCGGGCCTTCTGCGCCTTCGCCTCCTCGTCGCCGTCGCTGTCGGCGTCGTCGCCGAGGTCGACCTGGCCCTTGGCGATGGACTGGAAGCGGTGGCCCTCGAAGGCGGGGACCTGGTCGGTCCAGACCTCGTCGACGGGGTCGGTGAGGATCAGGACCTCGTAGCCCTTGGCGGTGAAGGCCTCCATGTGCGGGGAGTTCTCCACCATCTGACGGTTCTCGCCGGTCAGGTAGTAGATGGTGTCCTGGCCGTCCCTCATCCGCTCCACGTACTCGCGCAGCGTGGTCGCCTTCTCCGGGTCGGCGGTCGAGGCGGCCGAGACCAGCGGCAGCAGCGCGTCGGTGTTGTCGCGGTCCTCGATCAGACCTTCCTTGATCACCCGGCCGAACTGCTCCCACATCGTGGCGTAGGCCTCGGGGTTGGTGGCCTGCATGTCCTTGAGGGCGCCGAGGACCTTCTTGACGAGTCGCCGGCGGACCGCGGTGATCTGGCGGTCGTGCTGCAGGATCTCGCGGGAGACGTTCAGCGACAGGTCGTGGGCGTCGACGACACCCTTGACGAAGCGCAGGTAGTTCGGCATGAGCGCGTCGCAGTCGTCCATGATGAACACCCGCTTGACGTACAGCTGCACGCCCCGCTTGGTGTCCCGGGAGAACAGGTCGAACGGCGCGTGGGCGGGGATGAACAGCAGCGCCTCGTACTCGAAGGTGCCCTCGGCGCGCATGTGGACGGTCTCGGCCGGGGGCTGCCAGTCGTGGCTGATCTGCTGGTAGAACTCGTGGTACTCGGCCTCGGTCACCTCGCTGCGCGGGCGGGCCCACAGGGCCTTCATCGAGTTCAGCGTCTCGAGCGCGCCGGCGGGTTCGGCGCCGTCCACGGCCTCGTCCGCGGCACCGTCCACGGTCTCGGCACCGTCCGAGGCGGCGGATCCGGCGGCAGGTCCGGCGGCGGGTTCGGCGGCCATGCGGATGGGCCAGCGGATGAAGTCCGAGTACTGCTTGACGATCTGGCGGATCTTCCACGCCGCGAGGTAGTCGCCGAGACCGTCCTCACCGTCGGCCGGCTTGAGGTGCAGCGTGACCGAGGTGCCCACCGGCAGGCCGTCGACCGGCGCGATCGTGTAGGTGCCCTCGCCGTCGGACTCCCACGCGGTGCCCTGCTCGGTGCCGGCGCGGCGGGTGTGCAGGGTGACCTTGTCGGCGACCATGAACGCCGAGTAGAAGCCGACCCCGAACTGGCCGATCAGGTTCTGCGCCGCTTCCGCGTCCTTGGCCTCCTTGATCCTGGCCAGCAGGCCGGCGGTGCCGGACTTCGCGATGGTGCCGATCAGGTCGACGACGTCCTCACGGGTCATGCCGATGCCGTTGTCCCGCACCGTCAGGGTGCGGGCCTGCCGGTCGACCTCCAGGGTGATGTGCAGGTCGGAGGTGTCGGCCGCGAGGTCGGTGTCGGTGAGGGATTCCAGGCGGAGCTTGTCGAGGGCGTCGGAGGCGTTGGAGATCAGCTCGCGCAGGAAGATGTCCTTGTTCGAGTAGATCGAGTGGATCACCAACTGCAACAGCTGGCGGGTCTCCGCCTGGAACTCCAGCGTCTCGGTCGGGCTGGCCACGAGGGGTCTCTCCTTTTCGTGTTCGTGCGCACCACGTGGTGACCAGGCAAGGATACGGAGGCCGGCGGTGCTCGGCGAAGGCCGGCCGGTGACGACTGCGGCCCGGGTCAGCCGCGTTGCGCGGGAAGGCCCCTCGCGCGATCGCCGGGATCACCGCGCCCCTGGGGTGCGGAAGACGCGGGCCAGGTGGGCGGTCAGGCCCTCGGCCGTGGGTGGGTGGAGGCGGGCGCCCAGGTAGCCGTCCGGGCGGATGACGAAGGCCGTCGGGCCGTCCTGGGTCGCGTAGGCGCGGGCGAACTCGCCGCGGGTGTCGCGGTACACCGGGAGCTGCGTCCCGCCGGCCGGGCGCCGTGCGCCGTCGGCGAGGATCACGCAGGAAGATGTCTGATGACCAGTCAGTTCGCTTGCGAGGGAGGCGAGTTCGTCGAATCGGGCGGTCGACTCCCGGCCGGTGCCGTACAGCAGCAGCACGTGTTCGCCGACCCGCAGCACGTCGTACAGGCGCTGCGGGTAGGTGGCGATCTCCCCGGTGAGGCCGGCGCAGTCGGGGGCCCGGTCGCCGGGGCGGGGGGCCGGCCCGGCGTCGGCGGCGGCATCTGCGTCGGCGGCGGCATCGGCATCAGCGTCCGGGGGGCCGACGATCGGGCTGTCCCGGTAGCCGACGAGCAGTTGGGCTTCGCGCAGCAGCAGGGTCGCCGGGTCCTCCGGGTCGGCCTGGACGCCTTCGGCGGCGTGTCGGACGGTGCGGCCGACCACCTCCTCGCCGACCGGGCGGCGTTCGGCGTCGTAGCTCGCGAGGAGGTTCTGCCGGGCGGCGCCGCCGATCGTGAGGGCGAGCTTCCAGGCGAGGTTGTAGGCGTCCTGGATGCCGGTGTTCATGCCCTGCGCGCCGGTGGGCGGGTGGATGTGCGCGGCGTCCCCGGCGACGAGGACCCGGCCCTCCCCGTACCGGTCCACCAGCCGGTGGCTGATCCGGAAGACCGAGGACCAGCGCATGGCCGAGGCGGTGGTCGGCTGCGGGGAGAGCCGGTCCAGGACCGCCTGGACGTCGGGCAGCGCCGGGCCCCGGCCGGCCCCCAGGCCGTGCGCGATGCCGGAGGCGGCCGGTGCTGCCGACAGCTCGGGCGGCACCGGCATCGACATCCGGTAGCGGCCCCGGCCGGGCAGCGGGATGCAGACCAGCAGGTCGTCGACGCGGCCGTCCTCGGCCCGGTGCACGGCGCGCACGCCGTAGCCGGAAGGCAGGTCCCAGTCGACCTCGACGTCGGCGAGCATGTACTCCTCGGGAAACGCCCCGCCCCGGAAGCCGAGCCCGAGCCCCTTGCGGACGGTGCTGTGCGCACCGTCGCAGCCGATCAGGTACCGGGAGCGGACCTCCTCCTCCCCCTCGGAGGTGGCCAGGCGGCTGGTCACGCCGTCGTCGTCCTGGGTGAACGACACCAGTTCGCTGCGGCGCTCGATCCGGCCCCCGAGGCGGATCAGGTGCTCCTCCAGGATCCGCTCGGTCTCGTACTGGGGCAGCGCCGCGAAGCCGTACGGCACTTCGGGCGGCAGCGCCAGGTCGGTCCGGAGCTGCTCGGTGCCGTTCTCGTAGAGCAGTTGCCCGCGCATCGGGACGGCGGCGTCGAGCGCGGCCCGCACCAGCCCCATCCGGTCCCAGATCTCCAGCGTGCGCGGCTGGACTCCGACCGCTTTCGCGAACGGCAGCCGCTGCGGCAGCCGTTCGACGAGCCTGCATCCGATCCCCCGCCTGCGCAGTTCCACGGCTGCGGTCAGGCCGACCGGTCCGGCGCCCACGACGAGTACGTCCACTGGAAACCTCCCGGGTGCGTCCCGGTACGTCCCCCCTGGTCCACTTCCCATGGTGGCGGGCCGGGCGGGTGACGGCGACCGCGCCACGGCCCCGGCCCCGGTACTGGCCCCGGTACTGGCCCCGATACTGGCCGGCCGGTGGGCGCAGGGCCCGTCAGCCCTGGGCGCTCAGCCAGCGGCGGAAGGCGAAGCGCAGGCGGCCGGGGGTGGGGCGGCCGGCGACGACCGCTTCGAAGCGGCGGTGGTCACGGGCCGCCCGGAGCACCGCGAGGTCGTGGGTGCCGGGGGCGGGCGGGGCCGGTTCGGCGTGCTGGGCGGCGCGGTAGCTGTCCAGGAGGTGCTGCTGCAGTGCGTTCATGCGCCCACCGTGCACCACGGCCGCCCCACCGGTCCCGCCGATTGACGACCCCCGTCAAATGACGTGATCAGCGGGCCCGGCACCATGGAGGGGTGAGCGTGACCATTGACATCACCGGACTGCCGCACGAGCGGATCGCCTTCCACCCCTCGCCGCTGGCCGAGCTCGGCAACGCGCTGCACGTGCTCGCCGAGCCCGCCCACCACCCCCGCCTGCACGCGTGGACGACGGCGACCGCCGGCACGCTCGAACCGGAACTGGCCGGCCGGATGCTGGAGGCCGACTTCATGTGGCGCTCGACGCGCTCCGACCTCCTGATGCCCGCAAGCCCCCGGCAGACCCTCGCCGAGGAACTGGACGACCTCGACCGGATGCCGGACGAGAAGTTCGTCGGCGCCGCCCTGGAGATCTCCTGCAGCACCAGCCACTACCCCAAGGGCCTGCCCTCGCCCCTGGTCGACGCGTGGTCGCGGCGCCGCGCGCTCGACCTGGCGGCGGCCCGCGGCCCGCACCAGGCGGCGTTCGTCGAACGGATGCTCAACGACCCCACCGGCACCCGGGCGTGGATCCGGCGCCTCCTGGAGGACTGCGACCGGGCGTTCTTCGCCGACACCTGGCGCCGGGTCCGCGTCCAACTCGCCGCCGACGCCCGGCAGAAGACCGAACTGCTACGCCGCAAGGGCCTGGCGGAGGCCCTCACGGCGGCGTCACCGGCGCTGAGCCTGGAGGAGGACGAGCACGGCAGCCGCATCGTCGTCGACAAACTCCTGCACGGGCGCACCGACGCCCGCGACACCGCCGTCACCCTGCTGCCCAGCGTCTTCGGCTGGCCGCACCTGTTCACCCTGTACGGGCCGGGCTGGCAGCCCGTGATCCAGTACCCGGCCGCGGCCCACGAGATCGGCGGCGCCGAGCCGGTGGAGACGGTCAGGCTGCGCCTGGACGCGCTGACCCACCCGATGCGGATGAACCTGTGCCGCAACCTGGCGCGCGCCGCGTACTCGACGAACGAGCTGGCCGACGCGTACGGCCTCACCGCCCCCGAGATCTCCCGCCACCTCGCCGTCCTGCGCAAGGCCGGGCTGCTCGTCACCCGGCGCCGGGGGCGCTACGTCCTCCACAAGCTCGACATCTCCGTCGTGGCCCGGATCGGGAGCGACTTCCTGGAGTCGGTGCTGCGCTGAGGCCCGCCCGGCGCCGGGGGCGGCGGGCGGTGGTGGTGGTGCGTGGTGGTCGGTGCGCGGTGGTCGGGTGGGCGAGGGCGGATTCGAACCGCCACAGCCGAAGCGGGGGTGTTACAGACCCTTGGGCTCTCCAGTGCCCAGCTCGCCCGTCGAACTGCTCGGTGGTGCGCGGAGAGTGCGCGGATCGAACGCGCGCGGGCTGTCACCCGACGACGGCTTAGCAAGCCGCTGCCTTACCACTCGGCCAACTCTCCAGGTACTGCGCTGCCGGACGAGGATTCGAACCCCGATCGCCTGATCCAGAGTCAGGTGTGCTGCCTGTTGCACCATCCGGCACGGTGGGCGGCACACGAAAGGGCCGCCCGGGCGGGGACGCGGCCCCGGGGCGGCCCGGCGAAAAGCCGGTCAGCGCGCTACGAGGACGTCCCGGTGAACCGGTGACTGGAGGAGCGCTGATACGACTGGACACGGGTGGTGGTGTTCACGGCGGCGCTCCTTCCTGGGCCTGTGCGGCGCGATGTGCCCACTGTGCCGGACCCCCGGCGGCGCGGACAACCGGTTTTACGCGGACAACCGGTTCTATCCGGCCCGACCGGCGGTGGCCGCGCGGGCCCGGAGGGCGTCGACAGCGAGGCGGGCAGTGGTGCCGATGGCCGCGTCGGCGGCGGGCAGGGTGATGGTGGTGGCCGCGGCACGGGTGAAGACGGCCAGGGCGTAGCGGCCGCCGTCGGGGTACTCGACGACGCCGACCTCGTGGCGCAGCGTGGGGAGGGTGCCGGTCTTGCCGTGGACGCGGACGTCGTCGAAGGGGAAGCCGGAGGCCAGCCGGTGCGGCCAGACCTGGAGGCCGAGGAGGCGGCGCAGGGCGGCGCCGTGGTCGCCGGGGCAGGCGTCGCCGTACCAGAGCGCGGCGAGCAGGGTGGTCATGTCGCGGGGGGTGGTGTGGTTGGTGAAGGCGGGGTCGAGGACTCTGAGGCGGGCGACGACGGCGGGGTCGACCGGGGAGTCCGGGCCGGTGTCCTCGGCGAGGGCGGCGCTGAGGTCGCGGAGTTTGTGGACGGCGACGGTGCGGGTGAGGCCGAGGTCGGCCATGGTGCGGTTGACGGCGTCGAGGCCGATCTCGTCCCACAGGGTGTCGGCGGCGGTGTTGTCGCTGACGGCGGCGGTGAGGTAGGCGAGGTCGCGCAGGGAGAGGCGGGCGGGGTCGAGCATGGCGGCGAGGCCGGTGCCGCCGGGGGTGCGGCCGGTGGCGGGGACCTCGACCTGCCGGGTGAGGTCGATCCGTCCGGCGGCGGCCTCGCGGTAGAGCGTCACGAGCAGGCAGACCTTGTGGACGCTGGCGGTGCTGACGGCGGTGTCGGCGCCGAGGCCGATTTCGGCGCCGGTGTCGAGGTCGCGCGCGTGCAGCCAGCCGGTGACGCCCGCGTCGGCGAAGGCCGCGGTGATGCGGGTGCGCGCGGCACGGCTGTGCGGGGTCCGGTCGGCGGGCGGGCGGGCGGCGGACGGGCTGTCGGCTCCGGTGCGGACGGCGGACGGGCGGTCGGCTCCGGTGCGGTCGCTGGTCACAGCGGGAACTCCATTGCGGGCCGGGGGTAGAGCGGGCGGTGGGGCGGTTGGGGCAGCAGGCCGCCCGGTCCGGTCAGCGCCTCGTGGGCGGTGCGGGCGAACAGCCGGACGGCGGGCCCGCCCCGCCCGGCCGGCCAGGCCGTGGAGGTCCGCCAGGCCAGCGGGGTGCCGGTGAGCGGACGCCAGACTGTACCCGGTGGCGGCGCGGTGCGCGGCACCAGGGCGATGGCGCTGCCGGTGAGCACGAGCGCGCCCGCGACGTCGGGCCCCGGCGGGTCGACCACGGCCTCGGGGGTGCAGCCGTGCCTGGTCAGCGTGGTGAGCACCTCGTCGTACAGGGCCGGCGCGGTGGCGCGCGGGAAGAGGACCAGGCGCAGGCCGGTGAGTTCGGCCACCGCGAGCTCCGGGCGGTCGGCGTACGGGCTGCGCTCGGCGAGCAGGACCCCGAGCGGCTGGTGCAGGACGGGGCCGAAGGCCAGTCCGTCGGCCGGGCAGGGGTGGCGGACGACGGCGACGTCGACGGTGTGCTGGGCGAGTTCGCGCACCACGGCCGCCACCGGCACCTCCCGCAGTTCGAGCCGGGTGCCCGGGGAGGCGGCCTCGAAGCCGGTGAGCAGCGCGGCGAGGGTGGCCGGCCCGAGGTCGGGCGGGACGGCCGCGCGCAGGGTGCCGGCCCGTCCGCTGCGCAGGTCGGCGGCGGTGGCGAGGAGGCGGGCGGCGCTGTCCAGCGTCTCCTCGGCCTCGGCGAGCAGCAGCCGGCCCGCCGGGGTGAGGTCGACGCCGCGCGGGCCGCGGTCGAAGAGGGTGACGCCGAGTTCGCGTTCGAGGCGCTGGATCCGCTGGGAGAGCGAGGGCTGGGCGATCCGCAGGCGCTCGGCGGCGCGGCCGAAGTGCCGTTCCTCGGCGACGGCACGGAAGTGGCGCAGGTGCCCCAGCAGGTCCATGGGCAGCCATCATAGGTGTTTTCTTATCGTCCACTTCACGATTGCGGTCTTGGACTGGGGAGTCGGCGGCCTGGTTGGCTGAGCGCGACGGCGCGACCGCACCGGCGCGGCCGTGACGGCACGAACCACCTGGGAGAGCACTGATGACGTCCGACCTCCACCGCCCCCGCATCGCGCTGCCCGCCGTGGCCCTGTTGGCGGCCGCCCTGATCGGCGGGTGCGGCGGGGCGGGCAGCACCTCGACGGCCTCCGGCGCGGCGGCGGCACCGGTGGCGGGGACGGCACCGGTGGCGGGGACGGCACCGGCCGATGCGGCGGACGCCTCCTTCGCGGCGCTGGAGCAGCGCTTCGGCGCCCGGCTCGGCGTGTTCGCGGTGGACACCGGCAGCGGCCGGGAGGTCACCCACCGGGCCGACGAGCGGTTCGCGTTCGCCTCCACGATCAAGTCGCTGGCCGCCGGGGCGCTGCTGCGGAAGGCGTCCGACGCGGACCTGGACAAGGTCGTGTCCTACCGCCAGGAGGACCTGCTGGAGTGGGCGCCGGTCACCTCGCAGCACGTGGCCACCGGCATGAAGCTGCGGGACCTGGCCTCCGCCTCCATCCAGTACAGCGACAACACGGCGGCCAACCTGGTCACCGCCGAGCTCGGCGGCCCGGCGGCCGTCCAGAAGTCCCTGCGGGACCTGGGCGACTCGACCACCAGCGTCGACCGCACCGAACCCACCCTCAACGAGGCCACCCCGGGCGACACCCGCGACACCAGCACGCCGCGGGTGCTCGCCACCGACCTGCGCCGCTACGTGCTCGGCGACGTCCTCCCGCCGGACCGGCGCGGGCTGCTGACGGACTGGCTGGTCGGCAACACGACCGGCGGCCCGTACGTCCGCGCGGGGGTGCCCGCCGACTGGCGGATCGGCGACAAGACCGGCAACGCGGGCTACGGCACCCGCAACGACGCCGCCGTGGCGTGGCCGCCGGGCGGGCGCGCCCCGATCGTGATCGTCGTCCTGTCCGACCGCGGCAAGGCGGGCGCCAAGTCCGACGACGCCCTGATCGCCGAGGCGACGAAGACCGTCGTCAGCACCCTCGGCTGACGTCCGCAGCCGCCCGGGGCCTCGCACCCCTTCCTCCTCGGCGGCCCCCGCACCCAGCGGTACACGGCGGCCATGGGCGCGATGCTGCGCGGCCCACCGCCGACGCGGAGGCGGCCGAGGAGGCAGGGGCGGCGGGTGGCGGAAACCGGGTTGCCCGGGGGGTGGTCGGTCGAGGATCATCCTGGGGTTCTGTATGCCCTCTGACCTCGGGAGACACATGACCAGCGAACTGTCCGAAGCCTGGGAGCTCTGCAAGTCCGGCGACTCGCAGGGATCGATGCGGGTGCTGCGCTCCGCCGCGGACCGGCTCCCGCCCGCCGAGGTCGCGCCGCTGGTGGCCCGGCTGGCCCAGGGCGCAGGTTTCGAGGACCTGGCGCAGGCTTCGACGGCGCTGGCGGCCCGGCCCGGGGAGGTCGAGCGGCTCTACGACTACGGCTACGCCTGCGTCGAGCGCGGCATCGACGCGGTGGCCGTGCCCGCGCTGCGGGAGGCGCTGCGGCTGGTCCAGGCGCCGCCGGCGGCCGCGGTGCGCGGCGGCCTGTTCCGCCGCAAGGCCAAGCCGCAGGCCGGCCCGCCGCTCGGGCTGCGCAAGGTGCTGCTGGAGCTGGTCTCGGCCCTGGAGGGCTGCGAGCGGCACGGCGAGGCCCTGGCCGTGCTGCGCGAGCACGACGAGCGGCTCGACGACTGGCCGGACCGCTACCTGACGGTCTACAACGCCCTGATGGACGGTCAAATAGCCCTGGCGCGTGAGGTGTTCGGGGCGATGTCGGCCCCCGAGGGGGTCTGGGTGGGGCCGGGGCAGCGGGTCGGACGGATGCTGGAGCGGGCCGCGCAGCTGCCGCCGGTCGACGAGCGGGACCTGCGGGGTTGGCACTACGTGCTCACCGGCGGCCTGCTCACCACCCTCTCGCCGCACGGCTTCGAGCAGGGCATGACCGGCCGCTGGGCCTACCTCCAGGACGACTTCGGGCACTGCCGTTACGGTCTGGAGCGGCTGCGCGCCGTCCTGGCCGCCACCGGCCGCGAGCCCGACTCGGTCGCGCTGCTGGCCGACCGGGGCAGCCGGGCGCTCGGACTGGCCGCGGCGCGGCTGCTCGGGGTCCCGGCGGCGCCGTTCCAGCCGGGCACGCCGGGTGCGCTGGTGGTCGCGTACGACCTGAACGAGTGCGATCCCGCCGTGGTGGCGCAGCTGAACGAGCGGGTGGCGGGCCAGCTGCTCTTCGAGCACGCCACCTGCTGGACGGACCCGCCGACCGTGACGGCCGATGTCTCCACCCTGCTGGGGCAGATCGTGAACGCCCCGTGGGAGCCGGGCCTGCAGTTCGGCGAGGACGGCGAACCGGCGGAGGCCGGGCCCGACCCGCGCTCGGCCGAGGAGCTCGCCGAGGCGATCCTGGCCGCCGCCCCCGAGGCGTCGGAGGGCGACGGCGGGACCCCGGCCGACCCGGACGACGTCCTCACGGCCTTCGCCGCCCGCGCGGCCGGCTGGCCCGCCGCCGGTCCGCGCGACCGGGTGCGTTCCGCCGGGCCGGTGCGCAGCTCCCGCTTCGCGTGACGGCCCGCCCCACCCGCCGGAACGAACAACCCCCCTGGTCACAGGCCTGCCGGTGCCACCTGGGAGGATCTGCGCCATGACGACCGACATCCGCCGCGCGGCGGGCACCAGAACCTTCTCCGACGTCCTGCTGTCGATGGTCGGCCTGCGCCGGCCGAGCACGGAGAAGGACCTGGCCGACCTGCGGGCGGGCACCACCTTGCAGGTGGCCTGTTCGAGCCCGACGCTGGGCACGGTCAGGATGCTGCCGGTCGGCAAGGGGCGCACCGTCGCGCACACGGCCTCCGGCTACCTGCACCTGACGGCCGGCTCGGTGGCCTGGCGCAACCGGCGCACCGGCGAGGACGTCGCCCTCCGGGGGCCGTTCGGCCTGTCGGCGTCGGAGCAGCGCACCCCGCACCCGAAGATGGCGCGCTTCGACCTGGTGGCGGACGGCGCGCAGCACGTGATCCTGATCCCCAAGGCCGATGTCCCCCTGGTGACGCAGGTGCTGGAGGCGGTCGGGCGGTAGCGCGCCGGGCGGTAGCGCGGCCGGCCGGTAGCGCGTCGGGGCGGGGCGGGGGTGTACGGGGTGCCGTCAGGGGGCCCGGTGGCCGTCGCCGAGCATCAGGTCCGTGCCGCCCAGGAAGGTCAGGCCGGTGGCGCCGTTCAGTTCGGCGGGGAAGCGGGCCAGGGCGAGTTGCAGGGCCTGCAGCGGGTCCACGCCGAAGATCTCGGTCACCCGGTCGCTGATGTCCGGGTGACCGGTGATGCGGCACGGGCAGGACCAGTCCGGTCCCTGCGGATCCCGGCGGGGCGCGCCGAGTTCGAGCAGCACCGGGGACCGCGTCCCGTCCGGGGCGGTGTACAGCAGTTCGCGGTGGGCGATGACCTGGCCGATGTCGTGTGCGGTGCTCATCGGAGCAGTACAGCACCGTGGCACGACAGTGCAGGCCCTAGGCTCGCCCGCATGGGTCGTGACGGGCAGGGAAGTGACGGTGGGGTGCGGGTACCGGTGCAGGTGCCGGTGCCGCCGTTGGGCGGTTACGAGGCCGGGCGGCTGTTCCACCGGCTGTTGCAGTTGTTCCTGCGGGACTCGAAGGAGGCGGGGCAGCCGGTCGGCCGGCACCAGTACCTGCTGGGTGGCGTGGTGCAGTTGCACGAGCCCGCCCGGGCGCAGGGCGGTGACGCCGGGTCGGAGCAGCCGCGCTGTGCGTGCTGCGGTACGCCGTACCCGTGCCGCACGGTGCTCGGCGTGGCGGTGAGCGCGGGGTTGCCGATCCCCTGGGACTCCCCCGCCGCCGTGGTCCCGGCGCTGCGGGACGCGGGGCTGGAGCCCCGGCCGGGCGGTGAGGTCACGGCGGAGCAGGTGCGGTGGACGCGGGGCTGGGACGCGCGGCGGACGGCGCACGGGGCCTGGGAGATCGGCATCGCGCTCGACCGGGGCGAGGTGGAGACCCTGGCGGTGGCGGACGACGCGGCGATGGCCCGCTACCTGGCCGTGGCGGCGGTGGCCCTGGGCAGCCCGTACCCGTACGGCTGGGCCGAGGACGAGGCCGAGGCGGCGGCGGTGCGCCCGGCGGCGCACGCGCAGGTGGCCGAGTGGCGGGAGCGGGTGCGGCTGCCCTTCCTGGACGTGCACCGGCAGTACGGGGCGGACGGGGCGGACGAGGGCGAGGCGAACTGACGCCTCGGCGGCGGTGGCCCGCCCGTCCCGCGCGAACGGCGCAGCAGAACCGCGGCGTCCGTACGGGACGAGCAGGACGGGCAGGACGGGCGGGGCGGGGGCGGGGCCCGCTACCTGCGGTTCTCCCTGTCCTCCTCGCCCTCCGGCGGCAGGCCGACCTCCTCGCGGTCCTCCTCGGTGCGCTCCTCCAGCTCGGCCTCGTCGGGGCGCCGGGGCAGGCCGCGGCCGTGGCCGGTGTCGGGATCGCCCTCGACGTCCTTGTTCGACTTGTGGTGCGACATGGGGATCCTCCTCGGCCGGACGGCGCCTGGTCGGGTACGGGTTCGGTACTCGCCCCCTCCCATCACCTCTCCGGGCCCGGCGGCCCGCAAGTCGGCCGGGGCGCGGTGGGTCGGGCGGGCGGGTTCAGGGGGCGGTGAACAGGGCGGGGAAGGCCGGGGCCAGCCAGGGGCGGCGGCCCCAGGCGAGGACCTTGCCGCGCAGCAGGGCGTCGGTGGCGCCCAGGCGGCCCAGGGCGATGAGGAAGAACGCCACCGGCTCGGTGAGGATCGTGCAGTCGGGGCGGCGCGGCGGCTGCGGGCTCACCGTGGCGGCGCCGTCCGTGAAGGTCACCGCGAAGCCTTCCAGGCCGCGGATCCGCAGGCGGTAGCAGGCGTTGTGGCCGGCCGCGGCACGGGGGTCGACCACCCGGGGCATGGCGGCGCGCAGGAACGGCAGCGTCAGCGCGACGCGCCGGCGGTCCAGCGGGTGCGGGCGGCCGAGGGCGCGGGCGATGTCGTGGAGGTGGGCGAGCATGTGGGTCAGCAGGTAGGCGGTGAGGGTGTCCAGGTCCATCGCGCCGAGCGGGGTCGTCACCGGTGCGGTGCCGGGGCGCGGGGTGGCCGCCGCGGTGAACTCCCGTGCCTGCTCGGCGATCTGCGCGGCGAGGACGGCCGGGTCGCGCCCGGGCCGGGCGGCCAGGGCGGCCGCGTTCGCGGCGGCCAGCGAGCCGGGGGTGCCGTCGCCGTAGGGACGTTGAGCGCCGGCGGCCAGGGCGGCCATCAGCTCGTTGGCCATCGCGAGGTGGGCGGCGGCTTCGGCGACCGTCCAGGCGGATCCGGGGACGGGGGTGTCCCCGTCGCAGCCGGCCAGCAGGGCGGGGGCCTCGTCGCCGACCTCGGTCACCGCCCGCAGGAGCGCGGTGCGGTCGGCGCCCGGGCGGGCGGCGCCGGGGCGGTGCGGGGGCTGCGGGGCGTTCATGGGGGTGAAGCGTGGCCCACTGCCCCGCCGCTGTCCAGGGGTGCGGCGCGGTCAGCGCGGGGACGGGGCCGGGCCCCCGCCCGGCGGGCGGGGGCCGTCGGACTACCGGGGCCGTCGGACGGCCGGGGCGGTCCGGCGCTCGGTCAGTGGGCCACGATCTGGAGGTTGGCGCCCTGGCCGGCGGTGCCGCCCACGTAGAAGGTGTGGCCGTCGGGGCCCAGCGCCAGGCCGGTGAGGTTGTCCTCGTCGAGGTCGCCGGCGCCGTCGGCGGGGACGGGGGCGCCGGTGGCGGTGTCGAGGGCGAGGACGGAGGTGCTGCTCGCGCCGTAGTTGCTGTCGGCGAGGTAGAGCCGGGTGCCGTCGGCGCTGACCTGCGGGTTCTCCAGGACGTCGCCGCCGGTGGCGGGGTGGAAGGTGGTGGTGACGGTGTCGGTGGCCGGGTCGATGACGGTGCTGGCGCCGCTGCCGAGTTCGGCGAGGCCGAACAGGCGCTTGCCGTCGGGGGTGAACGCCAGGTTGTAGTCCAGGTTCGTGGCGGTGCCCCGGACGGTGCCGGCCACGGTCGGCGCGGTGGCGGCCGCGGCCACGTGGACCACGCCCTGGCTGGTGCCGACGTACACGTCGCCGGTGCCCGGGCGGGCCGCGGGGGCGCCGACGTAGGGGGCCGGGACCTGGACGGAGGCGGTGAAGGCCCGCTGCGCGGTGGCGAAGGCCAGGATCCGGCTCTGGCCGTTCTGCCGGTAGGCGGTCGCGCCGTTCTGGGAGACGTACAGGGTGGATCCGTCCGGGCTGAGGGCCAGGCCGGAGGTGGAGCCCGTGCTCCAGCCGGCGGGGCGGGGCTGGTCGGGCAGGGCCAGGGTGGCGAGCAGGGTCAGGGTGGCGGTGTCCACCACGCTGAGGCGCTGGCCGTCGAGGACGTACAGGCGCGAGCCGTCCGCGCTGAGCGCCGGGTGGGCGCTCCACTGGAGGGCGCCCAGGGCCAGGCGGGCGGTGACGGCGCCGGTCTGGGTGTCCACCGTCTTCACGGTGGAGGTGTTGTCGGCCTCGGTCACCACGACGTAGGCCTTGGCGCCGTCGGGGCTGACCACCGGCACGGCGCCCCGGGCGCCGACGGCGACGGTCGCCTCGGTGCCGGACAGCGGCGCGGCGGCCGCGGTGGCGGTGGTGCCGGTGCCGGACAGCGGCGCGGCGGCCGCGGTGGCGGTGGTGCCGGTGCCGGACAGCGGCGCGGCGGCCGCGGTGGCGGTGGTGCCGGTGAGGGCGAGCAGGGCCGTGGTGGCGGCCGCGGTGAGTGTGGCGGCGGTGCGGCGGCGGGTCGTGCGGGACATCGGTTTCCCCCTGGTGGAACGTACGGTGCGGTGCAGTGTGGTGGCAGGCCTGGCGGGCCTGGCGGACCTGGCGGGCCGTCAGTGTTGGGCGACCTGCGGACCTGCGGTGCCGGGGGCAGGCTAGCCGACGCGGGCGAAGATCTGATCGACGTACGGGCGAGCGTACGGTGACCGTTCGTCGGTTACGGCTCGGCGGGGACGCTGCCGGGGGCGGTGCCCAGGTGCCAGGCCTCGATGTCGCGGTAGTGGATCGGGCCGGGGCCGCGGCCGGTGTTGCTGCCGACCAGGTGGAGGCGTTCGGCCCGCCAGGGGCGGCCGTGGAAGCCGGTGAGGCCGGCCGCGGCCAGCGGGACGCTGGTGGGGTCGTCGCGGCGGGCGCGGGCCAGGGTCAGGTGGGGGCGCAGCGGGCGCTCGTTGAAGTCGATGCCGCAGGTCCTGGCCAGGGTGCGGACGTCGGTGGCGAGTCGGTGCAGGGCTTCGAGGTCGCCGCCGATGTCGGCCCACAGGAGGCGGTCGTCGAAGTGGCCGCCGCCGTGCAGGCGCAGGCGCGGGGCGGGGTGCGAGGGGGCCAGGGCGGCCAGGGCGGTGCGCAGCGGCGGTACGGCGGTGGTGGGCAGTTCGCCGAGGAAGGCGAGGGTGATGTGCCAGTCCTCGATCCGGTTCCACCGCAGTCGCGGGTAGGCGGTGTAGGCGGGGGCGAGGGCGTGGGCCAGCTCGTCCTTGGCGTCGTCGGGTGGGGCCAGGGCCACGAAGACGCGCCGGGTCGGGGGCTGGGGGTGATCGTCCACGGGGGATTTCTAGCACCCCGGCCGTCGGGTGGGTCGGGGCGGGGATCAGGGGTGAGGGCCAGGGGTGGGGGTCAGGGGGCGGCCGGGGCGAGGTCGAGGACGACCATCTTGTCCGTCCGGTAGCTGTCGAGGTCGGGGTGGTGCCACGACTGGCCCGCGCGGATCCGGTGGAACCTGAACGTCGCGTTCGTCCCGTTGGCGGCGACGATGCAGCGCACCGGGCCCGGGTGGTCCGCTCCGGTGAGGAGGCGGCGGAACTCCAGGGCGAGGGCGGTCCCGTGCAGGAGGAGGAGGCGTTGGTCGTCCTCGGAGATCTGCGGGGCGTCGTCGACGATCCGGACCTCGACGGGGACGTGGTCCTCCAGGTGGAAGGAGCTGTCGGCGCACTCCCAGGCGGTGAGGTCGGTGAAGGCGGCGGGCGCGGCGTCGGCGTCGCCTGTCGAGTCGGCCCAGGTGAGGACGGCTCCGCGGCGGGTGATCCCGTGGGCGAGGCGGTCGCGCAGGCCGGGGGCGAGGCCGCCGGGCGGCGTCAGGGCGGCCGGGTGGTCGAGCACTCCGAGCGCCTGGGCGGCGGCGTCGTTCATCCTCAGCGACAGCATGCGGCCCATGGTCGCAGCCGCAGCGGGCGGCACCGGGGGCAGGTCCCGGGCTGGGGTCCCGGGCAGGGGCCCGGGCAGGGGCCCGGGCAGGGGGCCTGGGCGCAGGTCCTGGGCGGGGGTCAGTCTCCTTGGGACCAGGCGGCGACGGGCAGTGAGAGGTAGACGCCGAAGTCGGTGAGCCCGGTCGCGGCGCGGATGTTCGCGTGCAGGGTGTCCACGCGTTCCTGGCGGTCGGCCGCCCGGCTGGCGAACCACTTCGACTTGACCTCGATCACCACCGCCAGGCCGCTGCGGTCCAGCGGGCCCAGCGGCCGGAACCGCAGTTCGACGTCGCCGGGTCGCAGGTCCCCGTCGTACGGCTCCTCGGGGCACTGCACGGCCAGGGACACCAGGTGCGGCAGCACCGAGCCCAGGTCGCGCAGGGTGGACTCGGGCACGGTGGGCGCGTGGGTCACGTCGACGAGCGGCATGTCCGACACCCTAAGGCGGGTCTGACAATTCCCGCCGGGCGCGCGACGCCGGGGCACGCACCTCGCCGCGTTGTCGTCAGTCGCCGATGGCCCCCAGCCTTCGGCCGGGAGGTGCCCCCACCGCATGGACTCCCTCCTCCGCCTTGCGATGCACGCACCCCAACGCCGCACGCTGATCCGACGCGAATTGTCAGACTCGCCCTAGAACGCCCGGCCCGGGCCGGTGGTGCCTCCCGCGGACCGGCCGCAGGAGACACCAGTGCCGGGGCTACAGGCTCTTGCTCGCCAGCAGCTTTCCCTGGGCGTCGTACGCGGCGAGCCTGATGCCGGTGAGGGGCTGGGGCCGGCCCTTCCCGGCGCCGGTGGGCTTGAGGGCGGGCGCCCAGGCGTAGCCACTGGCGTAGCCCGGGGTGCCGGGGAGCGAGGCGACGGTGGCCCAGTGGGCCTGGCCGTCGAGTTCGACGGTCATCCGGGCGACCTGTCCGGGCCCGTGGTAGACGAGGTTGTACAGGCCCTGCTGGTCGGGGCCCGCGTAGTACTGCACGGTGAGCTCGGTGGTGGCGCCCGCATCCCAGGAGTAGCCGCTGCAGCCCGGGCCGCTGCCGTAGGAGGGGGCGTCGTGGATGCAGATCTCCCGGTCCTTCAACTGCATCCACCAGTCGGGGCGGCCCAGTGGCAGTTGCCGGCCGGGCTCGGCGACGACGGCCTCGGGGGCCACTCCCGCCGGGAGCAGCGGGGCCTGGGTGGCCAGGGCCGCGGCCGGGGCGAGGGCCCCGTCGCCGTGCCGGGCGGACAGCACCGTGCCCGTGCCGACCGCCACCGCGAGCGCGGCCGCCACGGCCGACGCGCCCACCGCCATCCGCCGGCGCTGGCGGCGGGCGTGGATCCGTACGGGCTCGGCGGACCAGTGCGCCACCGTGAGCCGGGACGCCTCGTCGCGCAGGGCGCCGCGCACCATGTCCTCGGTGTCCATCAGCTGTCGTCTCCGTTCGTGCCGTCGGTCGTCGAACCGCTGCCGCCCGCGTAGGGGGCCAGCGCCGGATGGGTGCGCAGTTTCGCCAGGCCCCTGCTGGCCTGGCTCTTCACGTTGCCCGGCGAGCAGCCGAGGATCTCGGCGACCTGCTGCTCGCTCATGTCCTCCCAGTAGCGCAGGACGACCACGGCCCGCTGGCGCTGCGGCAGTTGGGCCAGCGCCTGGAGCAGTACCGAACGCTCCTCGACGTCGCGGTGGTCGGCGCCCGCGGTGTGCGCCCGGTCGGGCAGGACGGGCACGAGCAGTTGCCTGACCCTACGGCGCCGGTACCGGCTCAGGTTGTTGTTCACCAGGGCCCGGTGGACGTAGGCGTCCGGCTCCTGGAGGCGGCTGATCCGGGGCCAGTTCCGGAAGGCCTTCGCGAACGTCGCCTGTACGACGTCCTCGGCCTCGTGGTGGTCGCCGGTGAGCAGGTAGGCGGTGCGCACCAGCCGTGGCCAGCGCGAGGCGGCGTACCCCTCGAAGTCGAGCTCCCGCAGGCCGGGGCCGCCCGCGGCAGCGGGGGCGGGCCGGGGCCGGTCCTCCACCGGGGCGGGCAGTATCCTCGCGGTCATCCAGTTCCTCTTCACGTTCCGCGCGACGGCCCGACCGGGCCATCGCTCTGCCCTACTCACCGCCGCGACGGCGCAAGGGTTGCACGACGGAACCGAATCTCCGCCCGGGGTTCCACGCGTCCTGGCGGCCGGAGGGCGGGACGCGCCACAGGGGGGCGCGGGGGCGGGCTGCGGCGGGTCACCGAGGGCCCGCGGCCGCAGGCCCGGCGGGCGCGGGGTACCACCGACCGCCCGCCGGGGCCCGGGTCAGCCGGCCTGTTCCTGCTCGGCCTCGACCTGGGCGTTCCACTCGCGCTTGACGGCCCGCCAGGCCTCGTCGCTCTGGCCGAGCCGCCAGTAGCCCGAGACCGACAGCCGCTCGCGCGGGACGCCGCGCTCCACGCGCAGCAGGTACCGCAGGTCCTTCACGAAGCCGGCCTCGCCGTGCACGAACGCGGACACCGTGCCGGCGGGGAACTCCAGGGCACCGACCGCCTCGACCAGCGCCCGGCCCACCGGGCGCGCGCCGCGGTGCAGCCAGTGGACCGCGGCCCGGGCGGGCGAGCGGAGCTTCTGCTCCTCGGCGGCGTCGGCGACCTCGACGAAGGCGTGCACCACGGCGTCGGCCGGCATCCGCTCCAGCGCCGCGGCGATCGCGGGCAGCGCGCTCTCGTCGCCCGCCAGCAGGTGCCAGTCGGCGTCCGCGTCGGGGGCGTAGCCGCCGCCGGGGCCCAGGAAGCGCACCGTCTCGCCGGGCTGCACGCGGGCCGCCCAGGGCCCGGCGAGGCCCTCGTCGCCGTGCACCACGAAGTCGACGGTCAGCTCGTGCAGCGCCCGGTCCCAGGCCCGCACGGTGTACGTCCGGGTGACCGGCCGCTGCTCGGGCGGGAACTCCTCGCGGATCCGCGCCAGGTCGAAGGGCTCGGGGTAGTCCACGCCCTCGGGGGTGAAGAGCAGCTTGACGTAGTGGTCGGTGAACTCGGTGGCGTCGAAGTCCGCCAGCCCCGCGCCACCGAGGACCAGGCGCACCATGTGCGGGGTGATCCGCTCGGTGCGCAGCACCCGTGCCTCACGGGCGCGCGGTGTCCGGCGGGTCGGTTGCTCTGCCATGGTGCCCCCTGGGCCGTGTGGTCGTCGCACTGCCTGGTTAGGCTTGCCTAAGTTAGCACTTCTGGGGCGGCGTCCGGCCCGGGGGTGGGGGTGTGGCGGTGCTCAGCGCGGCGGGTCGATCCGCTCGACCGGGCCGAAGTCGCGGAAGGTGCCGCGGGTGCGGACCTGCACGCCGCCCAGGTCGGTCTTCCGGTCGAAGCGGACGGTGCGGCCCTGGGGCGTGTCTTGTGGATCAGGCCAGGCCCGCGACGCCAGGGCACGCACCTCGCCGCGTTGTCGTCGGTCGCCGATGCTCCGCATGGACCCCCTCCTCCGCCTTGCGATGCACGCACCCTGACGCCGCGGTCTGGTCCGACCTGATCCACAAGACACGCCCTAGGCGTCGATCCACTGGTCGAGCCGGAAGCTCTCCACGCCCTTGCTCTTGAGGATCTTGTACTGCTCGGCCTCCAGCGGCTTCATCTGCTCCACGCCGACCGTGCCGGAGAGGTGGAAGCAGGGCGTGCCGTCGCAGTCCTCCATCCCCGTGCGAGCGGACGGGCCGAGGGCCAGCAGCGCCTTGGCGTAGCCGTGGTAGTCGGCGACCCGGTCGCCGAGCGGCGAGGTGCGCCAGCTGCTGCCGCTGCGGATGTAGGTGGTGCCGTCACCGGTGACGACGACGTTCGGGGTGTCGCTGCCGCCGCCGACCATGTCGCCGCCGGCGGCGGTCATGGACTCGGTGAGACGGCCGGAGCGGACCGGGCCGTTGAGGTTCACCCGGGCCTTGGTGCGCGAGTTGAGCGGGCCGGCCTCGGTGGTGAAGTCCTGGGTGGCCGCGTACGGGGTCGCCTCCGCGAGCGCGAGCGCCTTCTCCGGGTCGATCGCCCCGCCCGCCGTCGTGGCCACGGCGGCGGGGGTGGGGGTGGGCGTGGGCGTCGGGGTCGGCGCGGCCCCGGCCGTGGTGGCCGACGCGGTCGGCGAAGCGGTCGGCGCCTTGCCGTCGTCGCAGCCCACCAGGGCGACGAGGGAGACCGCGGTGGCGGCGACGGCGAGCACGGTGGAGCGGCGCATGATCAGGAGACCCCCCGGTCGGACGAAGTGACGGGGCATCCTGACACGAAGGCTGCTCCGCAGGCGAACCGATTTCCCGTCAGCCCGCTGCGGCCCGTGGCGCCGCTCCCCGGCCGCCGGCCGCGCCACGGGCCGCAGCGGCCGGTGCTCAGCGGTCAGCGGTCAGCGCAGGACGAGGAGCTTGGTGCCGGGGACGAGCTTGCGGTTGACGGAGGTGGACTGGACGAAGACGGTGTAGGAGGGGTTCTCGCCGGGCTTGACGACGGCCTCGGCGGCGGGCAGGCCGAGGAGTCGGCGGGCGGCCGGGCCGGAGAAGACGCGGCCGGTCATCCGGCCGGTGGCCGGGTCCTTCTCGGCGACGGCGAGCTGCTTGTTGCCCTGGATCTTCTCGCGCTTGGAGAGCTCGTAGAAGGCGCAGCCGGTCTTGTACGGGTGGCCGGCGCTGGTGACGAAGTCGCGGATGGGGGTCGCCTCGTCGACGGGTATGAGGATGTACTTGCCGGTGTCCAGGGCGTCGAGGTTGGCCTTGACCTGGGCGGTGTCGAGGTCCTGGCCCATGGCGAAGAGGTTCTTGGTGCCGCGTACGCCCTGTTCGCGCCCGCGCAGGAAGCTGGTGGCGGCGGACTTGACGGTGCCGATGGCCTCCTCGACGCCCTTGCTGGAGTCGGCGTCCCAGATGGCGATGTTGCCGGCCGGGAAGCCGTACTCCTGGGCGGTGCGCTTGGCGAGGGAGTTGGGGACGAGGATGGCGGAGGTCCAGTGGTCGGGGAGGTCGTCCATGGCGCCCTGGATGCGGTCGAGCCAGGAGCGCAGGACGGCGGCGCCCTGGCCGGCGTTCATCCGGGTGTGCATCTGGCCGCTCTGGGAGCAGCCGGAGGCGTTCTCCTCGCCGTCGGTGACGACGACCTGGAGGAAGGAGTGCTCGCCGTAGCCCTCCCAGATGTTCTTGAGGTCGTCGACGGATTTCACGGCGGCCTCGATCAGGGCGGTGGCGCCGTTGTCGACCTGGTAGAGGCCGCGCAGGGAGGGCAGGTGCTTGACGTCCATGTCCCAGACCAGGTTCTGCACTTCGTGGTCGAAGGCGTAGAGGCTGATCCGGGTCTCGTGGCCGAGGCGGTCGGACTCCTCCTGGAGGCCCTTGACGAACTCGTCGACGACGCGCACGAGTTGGGCCTGGTGCTGGTGCATCGAGCCGGACTTGTCGACCACGAGGGAGACGTGGTTGACCTTGTGCTTGATCCTGTTCGCGGACATGGCTATCCCCTTTTCCGGCGCGCTTGCGATGCATTTCCGGAGTCCTCTCGCGGGGTTTTCCCGCGGCGCCTTTCGGCGTTCCCTCCAGCGTTGTCTCCACCTTAGGGGTGGGCACTGACACTCCGTCGGGCGGTCGGAGGGGCGGCCGGAGGGCGGGGGTCAGTCCTCGTCGGCCTCGTCGTCCTCGGTCTCCTCGTCGTCGGCGCGGGAGAGGGCGTCGGTGATCAGGCGGGTGGCGAAGTCCTGGTCGTCGCCGCAGATGCGGTTGACGTACTCGGCGAGCAGGGTGGCGGTGGCTTCCAGGGGGTTCATCTCGGCGTCGGTCCAGGGGCCGTACTGGGCGCGCCACAGGTTGGGGCTCAGGCCGCTGCCGGCGGCGACGAGCAGGCCGGCCATGGTGGGGACGACCTCGGGGCGGAAGGTGCGGGGCATCATGCGCATGGTGGCCAGGAGGTTGGGCAGCACGTACTCGATGACGTCCTTGCCCTGGTCCTCGCAGGCCTTCCGCAGCCAGTTCATGTACAGGTAGATGAGGGTGCAGGCGCCCTCCAGCAGGGCGGCGAAGCCGTCCGGGCCCAGGGAGGCGGCGAGGTGGTCGACCATCTCGCGGTGTTGGGGGTCGGTGCCGGTGCGGCCGTCGTAGAGGGCCTTGAGCCGGGAGTCGATGACCATGAGCGCCGCGCTCACGTCGCCGGCGGGGGCGTACTGGGGGTCGCAGGGCGAGGTCACGGGGCTCCTCCGGGGCGGGGCTCGGGCGGTGCGGGCGCTCCCAGCAGAGCGGACCGGGGCCCGGGCGCGGGCCGGAACCGTCCCGGCGTCACCCGGACGGGATGCGGTGGCGGCCGGGGTGTTGACGGGGTGTCGAGGGCCGGGTCCCGCGCCGGGGCACGCACGGCGAGGGCCCGCGGTGGAAGCCGCGGGCCCTCGCCGTGTGCGGTGGCGGTGTGCTGTCGCCGGGTCAGGGCTTGAGGGCGACGCCGGCGTAGAAGGAGACCTGGGCGTCGGTGACGCCGGCCGGCAGCAGGTCGGCCTCGTCGGTGCCGTCGGGGTGCCAGCGGTGGGCGGGCACGATGCCCGGGTCGAGCAGGTCCAGGCCCGCGAAGAAGGTGGCGAACTCGGCGCGGGGGCGCAGCCGCAGGGAGGTGCCGGCCTGGTTGTAGATCTCCTCGACCTTGGAGGCGCCGGGCGGGTCGAGTTCGGCGGTGGCGTGGGAGAGGACCAGGGCGGAGCCGGCGGGCAGCGGGTCCAGGAGGTGCCGGACGATGGCGCGGGCGTCGTCGGGGTCCGGGACGAAGTGGAGCAGGGCGATCATCGACAGGACGACCGGCTGGTCCAGGTCGAGGGTCCGGGCGACCTGGGGGGTGGCCAGGATGGCGGCGGGGTCGTGGACGTCGCCGTGGACGTAGGCGGTGCGGCCCTGGGGGGTGCTGGTCATCAGGGCGCGGGAGTGGGCCAGGACGACGGGGTCGTTGTCGGCGTAGACGACCCGGGCGCCGGGTTCGACGGCCTGGGCGACCTCGTGGAGGTTGGGCGAGGTGGGGATGCCGGTGCCGATGTCCAGCCACTGGCGCAGGCCGCGCCGGGCCAGGGCGCGGGTGGCGCGGTGCATGAAGGTGCGGTTGGCCCGCACGGCGGTGCGCATGGTGGGGAAGACGGTCAGGACGCGTTCGGCGGCTTCGCGGTCGACGGCGAAGTTGTCCTTGCCGCCGAGGAAGTAGTCGTACATCCGGGCGCTGTGCGGGATGTCCTGGCGTATCTGCGGCACCGCCGGCTGCTCGGGATCGGGCTCGGTCGCGGTCATCCAGGATCCTCCCATGCTCGTTCATGTCCCTTCTTGATCACACCGGGCCGGGGCAGTCTAGCCAACTCGCCGGTGCCGCGCGGGAAGTCGGCGGGGGTTGGCGGCCCTGACCCGACGGTGGGCGAGGCGGTGGCGGGAGCGGGGGCGGGGTGGCGGGGAGGCGGGGGCGGGGTGGCGGCCTTCGGGGCGACTACCCGCCGGTACCGGAGGGCGGCGGCCGCCCGCGGGGAACACTGCGCCGGTTCGGCGCACCACCGCGCAGGAGACCCCGGGAGCCCGTCCATGCCGCCGTCCACCCGCCGTGTCCCCCCTGCCGCCGCGGCGCCGCCGCCCGCCGGGCGCGGGGCGCTGCGGCGCCTGGGCGAGTGGTGCGCGCGCCACGCGCTGGTCGTCGTCGTGCTGTGGATCGTCGCCCTGGCCGGCGTCCAGGCCGCCAACCGGGCGGTCGGCGGCAGCTACTCGGACGACTTCTCCCTGCCCGGCACCCAGGCCCAGCAGGGCCGGGACGTGCTGCAGGCGCACGAGCCGGGCGCCGCGGGCACCAGCTCCCCGGTGGTGCTGCACGACGCCCGGCCGCTGACCGGCTTCCAGCCGCAGATCGCCCAGGCCGTGACGGCGCTCCAGCAGCTGCCGCACGTGGTCAGCGCGCAGAGCCCGCTGCCGCCGGCCGGGCAGAGCGCCCCGCCGGGCGGGCCGCTGGCCCCCGACGGGCTGACCGGGTACATCACCGTCCGCTTCGACACCACCCCCGCGCTGCTGGGCCACGACTACCTGGGCGGGGTGGACGCGGCGGTGGCGCCGCTGCGCCAGGCCGGGGTGCAGGTGGAGTACGGCGGGCCGCTGGGCGAGCTGGCCCGGCCGGCGGCGGACGACCGCTCCAGCGAGGTGATCGGCTTCGCGGTGGCGGTGGTGGTGCTGCTGGTGGGCTTCGGCAGCGCGATCGCGGCCGGGCTGCCGCTGCTGACGGCGCTGATCGCGGCCGTGGTCGGGCTGGGGGCGCTGGGGCTGGTCGCGGCGCTGTCCACCTTCGCCACCGTGGCGCCGACCCTGGCGACGATGATCGGCATCGGGGTCGGCATCGACTACGCGCTGTTCCTGCTGACCCGGCACCGGCAGAACCTGATGGACGGGGTGGACCCGGTCGCCTCCGCCGGGCAGGCGGTGGCCACCAGCGGGCGGGCGGTGCTGGTCTCCGGCTGCACGGTGATCATCGCGCTGTCCGGGCTGTCGGTGTCGGGCATCTCCTTCATCGCCAAGCTCGGGGCGGCGGCGGCCGTCACGGTGGTGTCGGCGGTGCTCGGCGCGCTGACCCTGCTGCCGGCGCTGATGGGGCTGATCGGGCGCCGGATGGACCGCTTCGCCGTGCGCCGTCCGATCGCCGAGGCCGGGGACGGCGGCGAGGCCGGGGGCAGCGGCGAGGCCGGGGGCAGCGGCGAGGGCGGGGGCAGCGGCGGGGGCGGCGGGAGCTGGCACCGCTACGCCCGGCGGGTGGAGGCGAACCCGTGGCGCTACCTGGTCGCCGGGGTGGTCACGCTCGGGGTGCTGTCCATCCCGCTGTTCTCCATCCAGCTGGGCCACATCGGCGACGGCGCCGACCCGACCTCCTTCACCGACCGGCGCGCCTACGACCTGGTCGCCCAGGCCTTCGGCCCGGGGGCGAACGCGCCGCTGACCGTGGTGGTCGACCAGAGCGCCGTGGCGCCCGGATCCCGCGCGGGCGTGCAGGGCGCCGTGCAGCAGGCCCTCACCGGCCTGCCCGGCGCGGCGAGCACCACCCCGCTGCAGACCAGCCCGGACGGCGCGGTGCTGTTCGCCACCGTCGTCCCGGCCGGCGCCCCGCAGGACCGGGCCACCACCGACCTGGTCGACCGCCTGTCGGGCACCGTGCTGCCCGACGCGGTGGCGGGCAGCGGCGCGCGGACGTACGTGACCGGCAACACCGCGGCCCAGGTCGACTTCCTGGACCTCGTCTCCAGCCGGCTGGTCCCGATCATCGCGGTGGTGGTCGCGCTGGCCTTCCTGATCATCCTGGCGGTCTTCCGCGGCCTGCTGGTCGCCGTCAAGGCCGCGGTGCTCAACCTGCTGTCGATCGCGGCCTCGTACGGGGTGGTGGTGGCGGTGTTCCAGTGGGGCTGGGGCGGGCCGGCGCTCGGGGTCGCGGGGAAGGTCCCGATCGAGAGCTACGTGCCGATGATGATGTTCGCGATCGTCTTCGGGCTGAGCATGGACTACGAGATCTTCCTGCTCTCGCGGGTCCACGAGTCCTGGCTGCGCACCGGGCGCAGCCAGGACTCGGTGGCGCACGCGCTGGAGATCACCGCGCGGGTGATCACCTGTGCCGCGCTGATCATGGTGAGCGTGTTCGCCGCGTTCATCGTCAGCGACAACGTGGTGATCAAGATGATGGGGCTGGGCCTGGCGGTCAGCGTGCTGGTGGACGCCACGGTGGTGCGGCTGCTGCTGGTGCCGGCGGTGATGACGCTGCTGGGGCCGGCGGCCTGGTGGACGCCGCGCCTGCTGGACCGGGTGCTGCCGCGCATCGACACCGAGGGCGCGGGCGAGCGGCCGTAGGGCTGGGGCGACCGTGGGGCGGGGGCGGCCCCGCCCCACGGCCCCTGCCCTACGGCCGGGGTGTGCCGGGTGTTCAGCGGGCGCTGCCGAGGTCGCGGTCGTGGTCGGCGCCCTCCAGCAGGAGGGTGGTCTCCTCGATGCGGCGGAAGCGGCCGTCGGGGGCGAACTCGGCGAAGAGGTAGACCTCCATGCGGACGGTGGAGCCGTCGGTCTTGGTGATGGTCATGGTGTGGCGGTCGGCGTAGCGGTGACCGTTCACCAGTTCCTCGTGGACCTCGACGGAGCCGTCGGCCACGACCGTGCGCAGGTGGGCGATGTGGGCCAGGAACTCCCCGCGGTCGTCCCAGCGGCCGTCGGTGCGCTGGCGGTAGTCGGGGGCGAAGTGCCGGTCGACGGCCTCGTTCAGGTCCAGGCCCGGGGTGAGGAGCAGGTCGGCCAGGGCGGTGGTGATGTCGGTGTGCTGCACGGGGTCCTCCGATGGTCGTCACGGGAAAGTGCGTGCCTCAGGCACGCATCTGACGGTACAGGAAAAGCGTGCGCAGCGCACGCTAATCTGAGGGGGTGACGAATCCGACCGGACACGAGATCGCCGAGGCCCTGGGACTGCTGCTGCGGCGCAGCACCCGCGCCGGCCTGCACGCCCAGCTCACCGACGGCCTGGGGGAGGCCGTCGACGAGCTCACCTACCCGGTCCTCAGCGGCCTGGCCCGCACCGGCCCGTGCAGCGCCGCCGACCTGGGCCGCGAGATCGGGCTGGACCGCACCACCGTGACCCGCCGCGCCGACCGGCTGGAGGAGGCCGGGCTGCTGCGCCGCGAGGCCGACCCCGGCGACCGGCGCGCGACCCTGCTCGTCCTCACCGACCCCGGGCAGGACGCGGTACGGGCCACCAGGCAGCGCCTGGCGGCCCGCATCGAGGACTCCCTCGCCTCCTGGCCGGCGCAGGACGCCCGGACCTTCGCCCGGCTGCTGCGCACCTTCGTGGACGAGGGGCCGTTCCAGGCCTGAGGGCCCGGGCCCGGGGCTCCGGGCGCCGGGGCGTCAGACCCGGGCCTGCGGCGCCGGGCCCCAGGGCGTCAGACCCGGGCCTGGGGCGCCGGGCCCGCGGGTGCCGGGCGGCCGACGGGGGCCAGGTGCCGGGCGAGGAGGGCGCGCAGCGCGTCGGGGTCCGAGGTGCCGCGCTTGGCCAGGATGAGCAGGCAGGAGCCGCTGCGGTTCAGCGCCAGGAACAGGTGCGCCGTCTCCACGAAGCCCGACAGCGTCGCCCAGGCCCGGGTCTGGGTGCCGCACCGGTCGGTGACGCTCACCCCGGCGTCGTCCACCACCACGGTGCGGGGCCCGCCCCGCCGGGACACCCGCCGGTGCGCCAACGCCGCCTGCAGCCGCGGGGCGAACAGTGCCAGGGCCGCCATCGCGGCCGCGGCCACCGCGTCCGACACACCCGCCCCGCCGTCCGCCAGTTTCAGCGCGCCGCCGAGCAGCGAGACGGCCGCCGGGACCCACCAGACCACCCGCGCCAGCCGGCCCGCCGTGGTGTGCCGGGCCTGGGCGGCGAAGGCCTCCCGGAAGTCCTCGCCCGTCGGCGTGTACGCCAGCTCCATCCGCCCCTGCTCCACTGCTGCTCCCTTGATCCACTTCTCGGTGCGCAGATGCTAGCCAAGGGTTCGCCAATCGGTGCGCCAGGGCCCTCCCCCGCCCGCCTCGCGCTGATCCCCTGCCCCCGACCCCCTCCGGCTACCGGCTGCCCCTGCACCCGGGCCCGGACCCGGGCTCGGACCGGGGGTGGGCGCGGGGGTCCGGGCGGGCGGACGGGCGGGGATCGGTTACGGTCGACGGTCCGGCAGCGGCCGGGCCGGGAGACGGAGCGGGAAGGGGGCGGCGAGGTGGCCGCGGTGACGGGGAGCGTGTTCCGGGGCGAGGGCCTGCCCGCGCGGGAGCGGTTCGACTGCTGGCGGGAGCTGATCGGGCGCACCCGGGCCAGCGAGATGACCAGCGAGCACGCCGACGACTTCCGGGCGGAGATGCGCCGCCTGGAACTGGGGCCGGTGACCCTGCTGCGGTCCTCGTTCCCGCCGACACGCTTCCGGCGCTCCGCCGCCATGGTGCGGCGCACCGACCCCGGGGTGTACCACCTGACGATGCCGCTCGCCGGCGGGCTGTCGCTGACCCGCGGCACCAGGGAGCGCACCCGCACCTTCGGCCGGGGCGACCTCTACCTGGTGGACAGCTCGCACCCGTACGAGGTGCGGGCCCTCGGGGCCTGCGGCGGCGGCCGCCGGGAGCAGCGGACCGAGGCCGTGGGGATCGACTTCCCGGTGTCGCTGCTGCCGCTGCCGCCGCACCGGCTGCGCGACCTGCTGGGGCGGGGGTTCTCGGTGCGCGAGGGCACCTGCGCGCTGCTGTCGGACTTCCTGGTCGGGCTGGACCGGCAGGCGGCGGTGCTGGGGCCGGCCGGGGCGGCCCGGCTGGGGAGGATCGCGGTCGACCTGGTCGCCGCCTGGGTCGCGGGGGAACTGGAGGCCGAGGCGGCCGTGCCGGAGGAGACCCGGCAGCGGGCCCTGGCGGAGGCGGTGCGCGCCTTCGTGCGGCGCAACCTCGCCGACCCCGACCTGTCGCCGGCGGTGATCGCCGCGGCCCACCACGTCTCCGTCAGCCACCTGCACCGGGTCTTCACCCGGCAGTCCGGGGAGTCCGGGGACGGCCGGACGCTGGCGGCCTGGATCCGCGGGCAGCGGCTGGAGCGGGCCCGGTGCGACCTGGCCGACCCGGCGCTGCGCACCCTGCCGGTCCAGGCCGTCGCGGCCCGCTGGGGCTTCCCCCGGGCCGACGATTTCAGCCGTGCCTTCCGGGCCGCGTACGGGCTCTCGCCCCGTGAGCACCGCCACCGGGCCCTGGCCGGGCGGGAGCAGGACGGCGACGGCGCCGCGGGCGGTACGGGCGACGCGTAGACGCATTGCCAAGGAAGTGGAGACGCAGGGACAACACGGGCCCGGCGCGTCCTGGCATCCTCCACGAGGAACACCGCGACGCGCCGGGCCCGTCAGCCCCGCGCGGCAGAACCACCGGTGGCCCGGCACGCCACGGGGGAGCGTGCCGGGCCACCGGTTCTCCCGCTGCTAGTTGCGGTAGCGGTAGCGGATCCGGCCGCGGGTGAGGTCGTAGGGGCTGAGCTCCACGAGCACCCGGTCGTGCGGGAGGATCTTGATGTGGTTCTTGCGGACCTTCCCGCTGATGTGGGCCAGGACGACGTGCCCGTTCTGCAGTTCCACCTTGAAGTTGGCGTTGCGCAGGCACTCGATGACGGTGCCTTCGACTTCGATGCCGTTCGTTGTCTTGGTCATGGTGTTCACCTCTTCATTCGTTCGTTCGTTCGTTTGCTTGGCGTCGGTGCCGGGGTCGTTCGTTCGATGCCGGGGCGGCGGCCGGTGCGCGGGTCAGCGGTGGACCAGCTCCAGGGTGGCGCCCGCGCGCCGGGCGCCGACGCCCTCCAGGAGCGCGGTGGCGGCCGGGTCGGACTCCGTCGCCTCGGCCCAGGCGGTGGCGGTGCCGCCGCGGTGCAGCGAGTCCAGCGCGTGGGCCAGCAGCGCCCGGGCGATGCCCCGGCGGCGCAGCTCGGCGCGCACGGCGATCAGCCCGATCCGCGGCCGGCGGGGCGGGGTGACCCGGATCAGCCCCACGTAGCGGTCCCCCTGGCGCGCCACCGCGTACTTGGTGGGGTCGACCACGATGGTCCCCGCCGGGCGGGGCAGCACCTGGGCCGGCACCGCCGGCCAGCCGGCGCCGGCCTCGACCTCGGCGTGGACGACGCGCTCCAGGGCGCGCAGCGGGCCCTCCTCGGCCAGGCCGGCGGGCAGGATCGTCACACCCTCCGGGGGCCGTACCGCGCCGAGGCCGGTGGCCCGCGGGTCGGTGGGCACCAGGTAGGCCCGTTCGCGGCGCGCGGTGGTGAAGCCGGCCCGCTGCCAGGCGGACCGGGTGTCGTGGTCGGCCTCGTCGACGACGGTGTGCAGCGGGGCGGGCAGGTCGGTGAGCAGTGCGGCGGCGAGGCGGTCGAAGACCGTGTCGTGCCAGGTGTCGATGCTGACGAACAGCCGCCCGTCGGGCCGCCGGGAGGCGTCGGCGCGGCCGACCGCCCGGCCGTCCTCGACGGCCTGCCACTCGGTGTCCGAGAGCCGCGTCACGGCAGGGGTGTGCGGGGCGGGATGCGGAGAGTTCATGGTGTTGCCTTTCGGAAGTGCCTTGCCTGAGGCGCTCCCGGGCGACACCAACGTCAATCGCCCACCGTGACGACAAGGGGGAGCACCCACCCGGTTACTGCCTTCATGGGTCTCACCTCCTCGCGTTTCTCTCACGGCTGCGCTGACGGTAGCAGCCGACGGCGCACCGGCCCAAACGGTTTACCGATGCCGGGTCAGTAGCGCAGGTCGGCGGCGATGCCGCCGGCGTCGGCGAGGGTGCCGTCGGGGACGAAGGCGACCCGGGCGCCGGTGTCGAGGGCGCGCTCGACGACCTCGTCGACGATGTCCTCGCGGGCACCGGCCTCGCCGGCCTCGGCGGGGACGAGGTGCTCGCCGGCGTCGCGGACGGTGGCGCGGTGGTTCTCCTCGACCACCAGGAGCGCGACGCGCCCCTCCCCCACCCCCTGCCAGACCTCGTCGAGGCCGGCGGCGAACCCGGAGCGGCCGCGGGCCCGGTCCAGCCGGGCGAGGGCGTCGGCGGTCTCCTGCTCGGCATGGGCGCGCACGGCGGGCGCGACCACCTTGCGGACGGTCTCGACGTCGGCCTGGGCGAGGCCGCCGTGCGGGATCTGGGCGGTGGCCTCCTTGGCGATCGGGCCGGCGGCGTCCAGCAGGGCCAGGGCGGGCGCCTCGCCGACCACGTACAGCGGGCGGGGGTCGGCGGCCAGGACCTTGCCGAGCGCGGTGTCGGCCTGGCGCAGGAAGGTCTTGGTCTCCTCGTCGCGGAAGGTGCTGGGGGTGTCGCCGATGCGCTCGCGGCGCTCCGGGTCGGGGTTGTCGAAGAAGGCGCGGGTCAGCGGGAAGCCGTGGGCGCGGTCCTCGGTGACCCGCTCCGGGGTGCCGCTCCACAGCACGGCCCGGTCGGCGGCGACGGCCAGCACCCAGTAGGGGCGCTCGGCGGCCTGGGCGGAGACCAGGTTGCGGGTGAGGAAGGTGTCGGACAGCACCACCCGGGCGGGGGCGGTGCGGGCGAAGGTCCACACCTGGTGCTCGCCGGGCGCGGCGAGGATCGCCAGGCCGTCCTCGGCGTGCACCAGGTCGACCTCGGCGAGGGCCTTGTCGAGCTGCCCGGCCACGTCGATCCGGTCGGCCCGGGAGACCTCGGGGTCGGCCTGGAGCCGCTCCTTCGCCTCGGCCAGCAGGTTGCGCAGCCGTACCGGGTCCTGGGCGTTGTCGGGTTCGCGGCGGTGGGTGGGCATCAGGACGGACACCGCCGGGTAGGGCCGGGGCCGGCGCAGTTCGGCGAGGACGGCGGGGCTGAGGGCGGGGTGCATGGGGACCCTTTCCGAAGGCGGTCGGCCTTCTCTGCGTGGGCGCACGGTGCCTGGCGCTGCTGCCAAATGCCCCCAATGTAGCGATTTGCCCCCGAGGTCGCCGGGTCGCCCGGCCGGTTCGGCCGAGCTGCTCGGTTGAGCGGCTCGGTTGAGCGGTTCAGCCGGGCGGCTCGGTTGAGCGGTTCAGCCGGGCGGCTCGGTTGAGCGGTTCAGCCGGGCGGCTCGGTTGAGCGGTTCAGCCGACGGGCGCGGCCTGCCGTTCGGCGGCGGGCGGCCAGGGGGCGTGGGCGGCGACCTGGGCGCGCAGTCCGCGCAGGGCGCGGGCGGCGGCGATGCCCACCGCGCCGGTGACCCGGCCCTCCCGCAGGCAGGCGGCGGCGAAGCGGTGCTCGGCGAGGCTGCCGTCGACCAGTTCGAAGCGGTCGGCGGCGCCGGGGCTGCCGAAGGCCTGCACCCGCAGGCCGTACTGGTCGGTCCACAGGTACGGGACCGGCGCGTAGGCCTGGCGGGTGCCGTCCGGGCCGGCCAGCAGGTTGCGGGCGGCGAGCAGGGCCTGGTCGGTGGCGTTGGTGCGCTGTTCGAGGCGCCGGCGGCGGCCGGTGCGCGGGTCGGGCCAGCAGGCGGCGTCGCCGGCCGCCCAGACGCCGGGGCCGGCGGCGCAGTGGGCGTCGCAGGCCACGCCGCCGTCCGGCTCCAGCGGGACCCCGCTGCCGGCCAGCCACTCGGTGGCCGGCACCGAGCCGATCGCCATCAGCACGGCGTCGGCGGCCAGTTCGCCGCCGTCGGCGAGCCGTACGCCGGCCGCCCGGCCGTGCCGCCGGAGCACGGCGGCGGCCGTGCCCCGGTGGATCCGCACCCCGTGCTCGCGGTGCAGGCCGGTCAGCAGCGCGGCCGTCTCCGCACCGAGGACGGCGGCCAGCGGCGCGGCGGCCGACACCAGCCAGGTCACCTCGGCGCCGAGCCCGACGGCGGTGGCCGCCGCCTCGGCGCCGAGCAGTCCGCCGCCGACCACCAACAGCCGTGCGCCCGGGCGCAGTTCCTCGCGCAGGGCGAGGGCGTCGGGCAGTGTGCGCAGCACGTGGGCGCCGGGCAGCGGTGCCTCGGCGCCGGGCAGCCGGCGCGCTCGCACCCCGGTGGCCACCACCAGGGCGTCGCAGCGCACCTGCCGGCCGTCGGCCAGGTGCAGGGTGCGGGCGCCGCGGTCCAGGCGTTCGGCCGCCACGCCCAGGCGCAGGTCCAGCCGCAGCTCCGCGAGGGCGGCGGGCTCGCGCAGGGTGACCTTCCCGGGCTCCCACTGGCCGTCGAGGAGCTGCTTGGACAACGGCGGCCGGTCGTACGGGAGTTCGGGCTCGGCCCCGACGAGGGTGAGGCGGCCGTCGTAGCCGGCCCGGCGCAGCGCCTCGGCGGCGTGCAGTCCGGCGGCGCCGGCTCCGACGACGGCCACCTCGCGCGGTGCGGTCACACGTTCTCCAGGGTGATCGCCGTGGCCGGGCAGACGGCGGCGGCCTCCTGGACGGCCTGGTGGAGGTCGGCCGGGGGGCGGGCGTCGAGCAGGACGACGATGCCGTCCTCGTCGCGCTGGTCGAAGACGTCGGGGGCGGCGAGCACGCAGTGGCCGGCGCCGCAGCACTTCTCCTGGTCGATCCGGACGAGCATGGGGTTCGGTTCCCTTCGGGGGGGTGGGGTTCGGGGGCGGGGTTCGGGGATAGGGGTGGCGGTGGTCGCGGGCCCGGACTACCAGGCGACGGGCAGTTCGTGGACGCCGTAGATGAGCATCTCGCCGCGGAAGCGGACGTCCTCGAAGGCGGTGGCCAGGCGCAGTTCGGGCAGGCGCCGCAGCAGGGTGTCGAGGGCGATCTGCAGTTCCAGCCGGGCCAGCGGCTGGCCCAGGCACTGGTGGACGCCGAAGCCGAAGGCGAGGTGGCGGCGGGCGTCGCGGGTGAGGTCGAGGGTGTCGCCGTCGGGGAACTGCGCGGTGTCCCGGTTGGCGGTGCTGATCATGCAGACGACGCCCTCGCCGGCCCGGATCCGCACCCCGCCGAGCTCGACGTCCTCGGTGGCGACCCTGGTCAGGCCGGAGTGCACGATGGTCAGGTAGCGCAGCAGTTCCTCGACGGCGCCGGGGACGGCCTCGGGGTGGCGGCGCAGGTGGTCGAGCTGGGCGGGGTGGCGCAGCAGGGCGAGGACGGACAGCGCGGTCATGTTGGCGGTGGTCTCGTGCCCGGCGACCAGCAGCAGCCGGCCCATCGCTCCGATCTCCCGGGTGTTCAGTTCGCCGCGCTCGACCAGGCGGCTGAGGATGCCGTCGTCGGGGTGGGTGCGCTTGGTGTCGGTGAGTTCCTCCAGGTAGTCGGTCAGCCGGGCCTGGGCGGTGATGACGTCCTCGACCGGGGAGTCGCGGCGCAGCAGGACGCGGCTGCACTCCTGGAAGAACTCGTGGTCCTGATAGGGGACGCCGAGCAGCAGGCAGATGACCAGGGAGGGCAGCGGCAGGGCGAACTCGCGGACCAGGTCGGCCTCGGTGCGGCCCTCGGTCATGCGGTCGAGCAGTTCGTCGGCGATGCGCTGGACCTCGGGGCGCAGCGCCTCGACCTTCTTGATCATGAATTCGCCGGTGAGCATCCGGCGCAGGCGGGCGTGCTCGGGGTCGTCCATCCGGATGAAGACGGGCTGGCCGTTGTTCAGCTGGCGGGCGCCGGCGCTGACGAAGGGGAAGCCGGGGCGGGTGGAGTCGGAGCTGAAGCGGGCGTCGGAGAGCACCGCCTTGATGTCCTCGTGGCGGGTGAGCAGCCAGCTGGGGGAGCCGTCCCAGAGGGAGATGCGGCTGATCGGCTCGTCCTGCTGGGCCTGCTGGTAGGCCGGCGGCGGGGCGAAGGGGCAGGTGCCGCGGGCGGCGGGGTGGGTGAAGCGGGGGGTCTGTGCGGCGGTGGCCATGGGGGGCTCCCCTCTCGGAGCTGGCTGTGCCGGATGGGTCGGTCCGGTCCGGCCCGCGGTGCCGTGCGGGGCACGCGAGGGTGCGGCCGTGCGGGGGCACGCGGGTGCGGTGGGCGTGCGGGCCCGGAGCATTTACGTGCCAAAAGCAACTAACTCGCTGTCACGCTAACTCGCGGTCCGTGGCGGCGAAAGGGCCCATCCGGTGGGCGCCGAATCTGTCCGAAATCCGGTGACCGGTCTGCGCCGCAGCCGGGAGGCGCACCGGCCGCTACAGTTCCCCCATGTCGGACGCCGCAGACGATCGGACCGCCACCGCGGACACCGCCACCGCAGACCTGGAGGCCGTACTGGCCTCGCTGGCCTACCTGCTGACCCGCTCCCAGGAACACGAACGCCGCACCGCCAGGGCCGGCATCACCGCCGCACGCTCGGACGTCTACCTGCTGCGCGCCCTCGCCGAGGCCGACGGGCCCAGCCGGGTGGGCGACCTGGCCGAGCGGCTGATGGTCAAGCCCTCCCACGTCACCCGGCAGATCGACCGCCTGGAGGGCCAGCACCTGGTGGCCCGCACCCCCGACGCCCTGGACCGCCGGGCCCGCCGGGTCGCCCTCACCTCCGACGGGCGGGACCTCCTGGAGCGGCTGAAACAGGCCAACATCACCGGCCTGGCCGACGCCCTGGCCGGCGTCCCCGAACCGGACGTCGCCGCGACGGTCAGCGTGCTGTGCCACCTGATCGAGCGCTACGTCCAGCGCGTGCGGGGCTCACTGCTCTCGGAGGACGACACCACTCCCCCGGCCCCGGGGCCCGTCCCCCGCGCCGCGCTGCGCGACCCCGTCGAGTCCTGAGCGCCCGGGCTCCCCGGGAGTCCGGGCTACGGAGGCGTGCGGCCGACGGTCCTGTCAGTGGTCCGGCCTGCGGTCGCGAACACGCCGATCTCACCCGATACAGCGGGGCGGTTCGCTACCCGGGTACCGCTGATTCAGTTCTCGAAGTACCCGAGGGGCTCGATCCGGAAACGGGGGCTCAGCGGGATCCCCTCGCTCGGGGTGAATCGAGTGTCAGACTTTTTCGGAACCTGAGTCATAAACGGGACGCGGATCCGATGGTCGAACAATTTCGCCAGGAACTCCGTCATCGGCCCGTGGAACTCGTACACCTCTTCCTCCGTGTCTCCGAGCACCACCGTGGGCCACGAATGAGGGTCATCCGAGTCAACACGCCAATGGAATGTCTCAGCGGTCGACGAGTTACCCCACCTCAGAAGCCCATGAGGAGCCGGATAAATGGGGAACGGCTGCTGCTCTCGAATGATGGGGCGCTGCTCCATTAGCTCATTCAAGCTCGTCGACTGATGAACGAGCTCGCTGGACGAGTCCGCGACTCCCGGAATCAACACTCCCAGGTAGTTGCTCCACCCACCAGGGCCGAAGTGGCCGACGTACTCGGCATAGTCAGACGGCAGGGAAGTCCCGAGCCCCCGTTCGACCTCGCGCCATGGCACCACAAACCTCCGCGCCTCGGTCAGACCACCGAGAACTGCCAGGTCTTCAATAGATCCCATCTCACCCCACCTTCCGCTAAACCGATTAGACGTTGTCAATAGGAACACTGATGTTCAGGCCGCCCGTACCCACTGCCTTGAACAGCTCCGGCCACACGGCGAGTTGAGCGCGCGGGGCCAGCCGGGCCCGCACCGCGTCGACCGCCTCATCCGCCCTCGCCACCTCCGCTGCCGTCGCCGAGCCGGTGCCAGCGGGAGGCGTTGTCGGCGGGGGCGTACTTGGTGATCCGGTACACGTGGGACGGCGCGGGGCGGTGACGCCGGGGGCGGGAGCTCACCGGGCCATCCTGCCGGAGCCACCGGAGCGCGTGGCGCCGGGGCGGGCGGTCAGGGGAGGTGGGGGGCGGCCGCGGCGGCTTCGGCGGTGTTGGCGTGGTGGGCGGCCTGGCGGGTGACGGGGAGCCAGGTGGGGCGGAAGCGGTGGCGGTAGTGGGCGCACCAGGTGTGGAGGAGGGCGGCCGGGCGGGGGTCCGGGGCGGGGGTGGCGCGGCGCAGCAGGGCGGCGGCGCGGACCGGGATGCGGTGGGCCCACAGGTCGATGCCGGCCAGGTGGGCGCGGGTGGGCGGGGGCGACGGCGGCAGGGGCCCCTCGGGGGTGCGCGGGTCCCAGGCGTCGGCGAGTTGGCGCAGTGCGGTGAGCTGGGTGCGGGCGGCGCGCAGCAGCGGGGTGTCGTGCGGGCCGTCGTGCGGGGGCAGGGCGGTGAGCAGTTCGGTGAGGCGGTGGCCGCGTTCGCGCAGGTGGTCGGCGGCGGCGCGCAGGTGGCGGTCGGCGTCCTCGGGCGGGACGGGGGCGGGGTCGCCGAGCCGGTCGCTGGTCCAGGCGGGCACCTCGACGACGACGGTGCGCCCGCCGTGGCGCCGGGGGGCGAACCAGGTGGCGGCCCGGGCGCCGCCCCGGGCCTCGGGCTGCTCGGTGAGCATGCCGGTGGTGTTCTCCTGGGTGTCGATGTGCTCGGGCTCCATCAGGAAGACGCCGGGGCTGACGGCGGGCAGCCGGTGGGTGTCGAAGGAGCCGGTCTCCACCGGGATGCCGAGGGCGGCGGCGGAGCGGGCGAAGGGGGCGGCGAGGGCGGTCGGGTCGGCGGTGGCCTGGAGGAAGGTGCCGCCGACGTCCGCGGTGTGCAGGGAGAGTTGGAGGGCGGGCCGCAGTTCGTCGATCAGGTCGAGCAGGATCCGGCTCTCGGGGAGGCGGCCGCCGATCGCCGGTGCCCATTCGGGCTGCTCCTCGGCGGCGGGGCGGTAGTAGCCGGCGAAGTAGGCGGGCAGGGTGCGGGCGAGCAGGCCGCCGCGGGCCAGGTGGGCGCCGTCGGGGTCGAGGCAGAGCAGCAGGTGCCAGGTGGTGGCCGGGTGCCGGGCGGGGCGGGCCAGCACCCGGTGGGCCAGTTCGACGAGGCCGGCGCGGCCGGAGAACTCGTCGGCGTGGGCGCCGGAGACGACCAGGACGTTGTCGGTGCCGCGGTCGGCGGCGGGCCGGTCGGTGGCGGTACCGCGGTCGTCGGGGCCGATCGAGAGGAGGTGGAGGGGGCGGCCGGCGCGGGAGGTGCCGAGGGTGCGCAGCCGGCAGCGTCCGGGGTGGCGGGCGGCCAGGTGGCGGGCGGTGTCGGTGAGTTCGTCGAGCGTGGGGTAGCGGTCGTGGAGCAGGATCGCCCTGCCCGCGGCGGTCGAGGTGTCGGTCAGCATCGGTCCCCTCCCCTGGTGTCCGGAGGTGGTATTGGATCCGATCGGGTACGGCTCCGTCCAGGGCGCCGCGCGGGCCGGTGCGGGGTGGTCCGGGGGCGGGGAACCGTGCGTCATCGCAGGGTTGCCTACTGTCATATGCTTGCCATATTTGCTGGTCAGGGTGGGGGCGCGGGTGGAATTCCGGTTGTTGGGCTCGGTGGCCGTGGTGGCCGCGGACGGACGGGAACTCGCCCTCGGCTCGCCCAAGCGCCGCAGCCTGCTGGCCGCGCTGGCGCTGAACCCCGGCGCGCCGGTCGGCATCGACCGGCTGACCGAGGCCCTCTGGGAGGAGGAGCCGCCCCGGCACGCCCGCACCGTCATCCACAACCACGTCTCCGGGCTGCGCGCGGTCCTCGCCGAGCACCGGGCCCCCGCCGCCGGGGTCGAGCTGGCCACCGACGGCAGCGGCGGCAGCGGCGGGTACCTGCTGCGGGTGCCCGAGGCGGCGGTGGACGTCCGGCGCTTCGAACGGCTCGTCCGGGACGCCCACGGCGCCCGGGAGGCCGGCGCGGCGGTGGCGGCCCTGCGGGAGGCGCTCGCGCTGTGGCGCGGACCCGCGCTCGCCGGCACCGAGCCCAGCCTGCCGCTGCAGTGCGCCGCCCAGGCGCTGGAGGAGCTGCGGCTGTCCGCGGTGGAGGAACTGGCCCGCGCCCACGGCCGGCTCGGCGACCACGGCGCGGCCGCGGGCGTGCTGGCCGCCGAGGCCGCGCTCCACCCGCTGCGGGAGTCGCTGGTCGCCGCGCTGGTGGTGGCGCTCGGACGGGCCGGGCGGCGCCCGGAGGCGCTGGAGTGGTTCCACCGCACCCGCCGGACCCTGGCCGAGCAGCTGGGCATCGACCCCGGGGCGGAGCTCGCCGAGGCCCACCAGCTGCTGCTGCTCGGCGACGTGGCGCGGGGTTCCGCCGGGGCGCGGGGTTCCGCGCTGACGTCGGGGCACGCCGTGGGGCCCGCCCCCGTCCATGCGCTGACGTCCCGGCCCGGGCCCGCCCCCGCTTCCGCGGCGGCGGAGCCCGTCCCCGCGCCGTGGCCCTTCCCCCGGCGGCCCCGGGGGTTCTCCGGGCGCGAGGACGAGCTGGCCGCGCTCGACCGGGCCGCCCGCGCCCCCGGCGCCATCGCCGTCGTCACCGGCGGGGCCGGGGTCGGCAAGACCGCCCTCGCCGTGCACTGGGCGCACCGGCGCCAGGCCGACTTCCCCGACGGACGGCTGTTCGTCGACCTGTGCGGGCACAGCCCGCTGCCCGAACGGGCCACCGGCGCGGTGCTGCGCGAACTGCTGCTCGCCCTCGGCCTGCCCGCGGAGCGGATGCCCTCCTCCCCCGAGGCGCTGGCCGCCCGCTACCGGGAACTGACCGCCGGGCGCCGGATGCTGATCGTGCTGGACAACGCCCGCCGCTCCGAGCAGGTCCGCCCGCTGCTGCCCGACGGGGACGGCTGCGTCACCCTGGTGACCAGCCGCGACCGGCTCGGCGGACTGGTCGCCTCGGACGCCGCCCGGCCCGTACCGCTGGCCGAACTGTCCGCCCCGCAGTCCGTCAGCCTGCTCGCCACCACCCTGGGCCCCGACCTCGGCCCCGAGCTGGTCGGCGCCGAACCCGAGGCCGCCGCCCGGCTGGCCCGGCTGTGCGACGGGCTGCCGCTCGCCCTGCGCCTGGCCGCCGCCCGCCTCGCCACCTGCCCGCACCGGGGACTGGCCGCACTCGCCGACGAACTCGCCGACGAACAGGGCCGGTTGGGGCTGCTGGAGGTGGAGGACACCAGCGTCGCCGCCGCCCTGGCCCTGACCGTCCAGCACCTGTCCGCCCCCGCCCGCCGGCTCTTCCGCCGCCTGGGCACCCACACCGGCACCACCCTCGACAGCCGCACCGCCGCCGCCCTCGCCGGCTGCGAACTGCCCGACACCGCAGGCGCGTTGGGGCAACTGGCCACCGCCCACCTGGTCGTCGAGATCGACCGGGACGCCTACACCCTGCACGACCTGGTGCGCCTCTACGCCCGCAGCCTGCGCACCCCGCCCGAGGAGGACGACTCCGACACCCTGCCCCGGCTCCTCGACCACCTGCTGAACACCCTGCTCGCGGCGAGCGCCGCCGCCGAACCCGGCAGCGAACCGTGCTGCGCACTGCCCGCCGGGGCCCGGCGGCCCGTCGAGGTCCGCCCCTTCCCCGACCGGGCGAGCGCCCTGGCCTGGTACGCCGCCGAACGCGACACCCTGCGCGGCGCCGCGCTGGCCGCCGTCGGCGCCGGACTGCACGACCGGGCCTGGCGGCTGGTCCTGCTGCAGTGGCCGCTGATCGTGTGGCAGGTCCGGGACGGCTGGGTGCCGCTGCTCGAACACGGCCTCGCCGCCGCCGAGGCCGACCTCGACCCCGGCGCCCAGTCCCGGGCCCGGGCCCTGCTCGGCTGGGTGCTGCTGGAGGAGGGGCGGCCCGAGGAGGCCCTGGTCCACCTCGAACGGGCCCCCGGCCTGGCCGCCCTGGCCGGCGACCGCAGCGCCCAGGCCGTCGCCCTGGTCAACCTCGCCGCCGCGCTCACCCGCTACGGCGCACCCGGGCCCGGGAACCTCCCCGCCCGGGTGCGGGACCTGCTGGGCCGCGCCCTCGCCCTGGCCGAACAGGCCGGCCGCGCCGACCTCGTCGCCCTCGCCCGCCAGCACCTCGCCGACACCTGCCTGGCCGGCGGCGACCCCGAGGCGGCCGCCGACCACGCCGCCCGCGGCCTCGCCCTCGCCGAACCGCCCTTCCCGGCCGCCCGCCGGGTCGTCCTGCAGACCCTGTACGGCCGCGCCCTGGCCGCCACCGGACGCCGCGAGGAGGCCGCCCGCCACCTGGACGCCGCCCTGCGCGCGGCCCTCGCCCACCGGTACGACGAGGGCGAGGCCGCCGCGCGGGCCGCCCTGCGGGACCTGTCCGGCGGCGCGGGCGCGGGCGGCACGGGCGGCGCAGCGCGCACGGGGCCGGACCGGCGCTGCTGACGGCGGGGCCGGGCCGGCGTCAGCGGTAGACGCGGGCCGCCCGGGCGCGGTCGGCCAGGACATCGGCGATGAACAGGCCGAGATCGAAGTCCTCGGCGTCGACGAACGGGGTCGGGTCGTCCGCCGGGCCGGACCACTCCGGCGGCACCGGGTAGCGCAGTTCGGCGACCCGGCCGACGGTCAGGACGCACTGCGGGCCGACGATCCGGTGCCGGACCGCGGTGGCGGCGTCGAGGCGGGTGTCGTGCTCCCCCACCCGGATCCGCAGCCCGTCCGTGGCCCGGTAGAACACCACGCCGACGCGGGCCAGTTGTCCGTAGTGGCCGTGGACGCGCTGCCCGGGGTCGGCGGTGCGCCCGGGACCGAGCAGCCCGGTCGCCGGGTCGAAGTCGGCGACCCGGCCGAAGGTGTCGAAGTCGGCGATCAGCACGGCGGGTTGCCTCCCACGGGGTCCGGTACTCGACGGCGCCGGGGGCGGGGGGGGCGGGGGGGCCCCCCCCCCCCCCCAAACAAACCCCAGGTAAAACACACCAATTCCCCGAGCGATTTCCCCCCCCAGGCGCACCA
>NZ_JBEZXE010000009.1:72771-193735 GCF_040637885.1 Kitasatospora sp. NPDC028055
CGGGGCCGGTACCTCGCCGGCGGGGGGGGGGGGCACCCGGCACCCCCCGCCCCCGGCGCCCTTCCTACCAGCTGTTCCTACCAGCTGTTCCCACTAGCTGTTCCCACCGGCTGCCTCAGCAGTTGGGGTAGGCGTCCTTGGAACTCCACCAGTCCAGCGAGCCCCAGGTCTGCGGGCCGACAGCGCCGTCGACCTGGAGGTTCGGCATACAGCCCTGGAAGATGCGAACGCGGCGCAGGGTGTCGTCGCCGAAGACCCCGTCGACGGTGGTCTTGCCGAAGACGTCGGGGTTGAGCGAGTAGTTGAGCTCGCACTGGAGCTCCTTGACGGCGTCGCCGGTGGCGCCGTACTTGAGCAGCGGCTCGGCGGTGCTCCAGTCGCCGCAGCGCGTGCCCGCGGCGTTGGCGGTGCCGGCGGTGGCGACCGTGCCCGCGAGCAGTAGGCCGGTGGCGGCCAGCCCGATGATGATCTTGCGCATGGATAACCCTCCCGTTGGCGTGCGCCCGTTCTGGCGGCGCAGCGTGTGCCCCGACCCTAGCCAGGGAGGATGCCCCAACGGGGTATCCAATTGACCGCCGCATCCGTGGGCCACTTGGGCCGGACGGGAGGTCAGGACGGGAGCTCTGCACGGCAGTCGGGGTGGGGGTCAGGGCCGGTAGTCGGCCAGGGTGTGGCGCGGGTGCCAGCCCTGGGCGCGGGCGCGGGTGAGGTCGAGGACGACGCCGCGGGTGAGCAGGTCGACGGTGTACGGGGTGAGGCCGGGCAGCAGGGTGGTGCGGGCGGCGAGGCGGGCCAGCGGCGCGGGGAGGTGGGCGATGCGGGCGGGCAGGTGGTGGGCGGTCAGGACGTGGCGCAGGGCGGCGTCGCGGCGGTAGGGGGCGGGGTCGGCGATGTTGTAGGCACCGGGGGGCCAGGGCGGGGTGCCGGTGAGGCCGAGGGCGGCCAGGCAGGCGTCGGTGAGGTTGGCGACGGCGGTGAGGCTGAGGGTGGTGTCGGGGCCGGGCAGGGGCAGCAGGCCGCGGCGGGCGCGGGCGAGCAGCGGCGGCAGCAGGTGGGGGTCGCCGGAGCCGTAGACGGCGCGGGGGCGCAGGACGACGGCGCCGGCGGCGAGGGCGTGGTGTTCGGCGGCGGCCTTGGTGCGGCCGTAGGCGTTGAGGTGGCCGGCGGCGGTGGGGTGGTCCTCGGTGAGGGCGGTGGCGGTGGTGCGCGGGTCGTAGACGCTGGCGCTGCTGACGTGGACGAGGGGGCGGCCGGCGGCGGCGCGCAGGACGCGGCGGGTGCCGGTGACGTTGACGGCGTGCTGGTGGGCTTCGTCCCGGTGGCCGGGCGGGAGGTCGGCGACGGCGGCGGCGCAGTGGACGACGAGGTCGGCGTCGCCGAGGTCGGGGTCGGCCGCGGTGGCGTCCCAGGGCAGGTGGCGGCCCACGGGGCCGGGGCGGCGGCCGTGGCAGGTGACGTCCAGGCCCAGGTGGGCGGCGGCGCGGGCGAGGTGGGCGCCGCAGAAGCCGGTGGCGCCGGTGATGGCGATGCGCATGGTCAGCGGGTTCCTCGGCGCAGGGTGAGTTCGGCGTAGCCGGGCAGGGCGGCGTGGCGGTCGGCGCGGGAGCGTACGACGCGGGGCTGGTGGGGGGCCAACGCGAGGAGGGTGTCGGCGAGTTGGGCGCGGGCGAGGTGGGCGCCGGGGCAGGCGTGGGGGCCGGTGCCGAAGACGGCCTGGGTGGCGGCGGGGTCGGCGGGCGGGGTGCGGTGGTGGGCGCGGGCGGCGTGGCGGGCGACGAGGATCAGCCGGTCGCCGGTGCGCACGGGGTGGCCGGCCAGGGTCGCGTCGGCGGCGGCGGCCCTGGGCAGCAGCGGGGAGGGGGCGGTCAGGCGCAGGAGTTCGGCGGCGAGGGCGGGTGCGGTGGTGGCGTCGACGGTGGGCCACAGGCGGGCGTCGGCGCACCAGGCGACGGCCCGGGGCAGGGCGGCGACGGTGGTGTTGACGGCGGTGACGGCGAGCACGGCGTGGCGCGGGTCGGGCAGCAGGGCGGTGAGGCGGGCGGCGGCCTCGGCGGCTGTCGGGCCGCTGCGGCGCGGGCGCGGGCCGGGCAGGTGGTCGCGGGCGGCGGCGGCCGCCGTTTCGCGGGCGGCGTGGGCGAGTTGGCGGGGCGGGGTGTCGGTGCCGGTCAGGGCGGCGGCGGTGGTGGCGGCCAACTCGGCGGCGAGGTCGACGAGTTCGAGGTCTCCGGTGGCCAGCGCGGGGATCCGTTCGGCGAGCAGGGCCTGCCAGAACGGGCGCAGCCGGGGCAGGGCGGTGGCGCCGAGGTCGGGGGCGAGGGTGCGGCGGGCGGTGCGGTGGTCGGCTCCGTCCTGGTCGAACAGGGTTGCGGTGCCTGCCAGTTGGCTGGTGGCGGCGCCGGTGGTGCCGGGGGCGGTGCGGTGCAGGGGGATGCGGGTGAGGGCTTCGCGGTAGGCGTCGGGGTGGTGGACGAGCAGGGTGCGGCCCAGGCGCAGGACGGGGCGGTGGCGGGTGGCGCAGAGCAGGGCGAACAGGAGGGGGTGGCTGCGCAGGTAGACGGTGCGGTCGCGGCGGCGGGCCCGGCGGGCGGCGGCGGGCGGGGCGAGGGGGCCGGTCATCGGGTCAACTCCCGTGCGCAGTGGGCGGATGCGGCGGCGCGGTCGGGTTTGCGGGAGCGGCCGGCGAGCGGGACGGTGCCGAACAGGAGGGCGTCGGGGCGGGCGGCGCCCATGCGGGCCAGTGGGGTGGCCAGGCGGGCGCGCAGCTGGTGCGGGTCGGTGCCGGGGGCGGGTTGGACGAGGGCGACAAGGCGTTCGTCGCCGTCGGCGTCGGGGACGCCGACGAGCAGGGCGAGTTCGACGCCGGGGACGTGCAGGGCGGGTTCGTACAGGCCGGGGTAGATGTTGCGGGCGCGGCGCAGGACCATGTCCTTGAGGCGGCCGGCCAGGACGATGCGGCCGTCGGGGGTGAGGGTGGCGCGGTCGCCGGTGCGGATCCAGGGGTCGGGGTCGTGGCCGAGGTAGCGGTGGCGGGCGCCGGGGCCGGTGAGGTGGAGTTCGCCGTCGTCGGCCAGGCGGGTGCGGATGCCGGGCAGGGGGTGGCCGACGAGGTCGCCGTCGTCGGTGTGGGCGCTCTTGTCGCTCTCCTCGACGGCGGCGGCGGGGAAGAGTTCGGTGAGGGCGTAGACGCTGAACGCCCGGTCGGCGCCGGCGTGTTTGGCGCGGCGCAGCAGGGCGGCGTCGGCGGGGGCGGAGCCGGTCCACAGGGTGCCGGTGAGGCGGGCGCCGGCGGCCAGGGCGGTGCGCAGTCGGGGTGGGGTGAGGTAGGTGTGGGCGGGGGTGAGGCGGGTGAGTTGGCGGGCGAGGGCGGCGGGGGTGCGGGCGGGCAGGGCGACGGTGGCGCCGGCGGCGAGGGCGGGGGCGAGGACGAAGAAGGTGCCGCCGAGGACGGTGGTGCCGGGTCGGGGGCGGACGAGGTCGGTGACGGTGTGCAGGGCGGCGGTGAGGCCGGCGTGGGTGTGGACGACGGCGCGGGGGCGGGCGGTGGTGCCGGAGGTGAAGACGATGACGGCGTCGGCGTCGGGGTCGTGGTGGTGGGGCGGTACGGGGGTGGTGGCGGGGCGCAGTCGGGGTGCGCAGCCGGGCAGGCGGGGGCCGAGGGTGGCGACCGGGCCGAGGGTGGTGAGGCGGGGCAGGCGCAGGTCGGCGCGGCGGGCCAGGGGTGCGGCCCAGCCGGCGGCGGCCTGGGCGGTGGCGTCGGCGAGGATGAGGCCGGGCTGGGCGAGGGCGAGGTGGGCGGTGAGGACGTCGGGGCCGGTGGTGGGGTCGAGGACGGCGACGCGCAGGCCGAGGCGGTGGGCGGCGAGCAGGGCGGCGAGGGCGCGGGGGCCGGGGCGCAGGGCGAGGCCGAGGGTGGTGCCGGGGGTGAGGCGGCGGGCGTGCAGGGCGGCGGCGTAGGCGTCGGCGAGGTCGGCGAGGTCGCCGCGGCGGATGCGGGTGCGGGTGGCGCCGGTGCGGGTGTGGTGCAGGACGGCGGGGCGGTCGGGGTGGTGGGTGCGCAGGGCGTGGGTGAGTCGGTCGAGCACGGCGTCGCTCTCCGGGGTGTCAGCGGATGTCGGTGGGGCGGGGGCCGGCGCCGCGTTCGAGGTACCAGCGGGCGGTGCCGAGGACGCCGTAGGCGCGGATGCGGCGGGTGGAGTTCTGCACGACCATGGCGCGGCTGCGGGTGACGGCGGTGGTGTGGCGGCGGACCCGGTTGAGGAAGGCGCGGTCGGTGGGTGAGGGGCGCCGGGGCATGCCGCCGACGGCCTGGTAGAGCTCGGCGGTGATGGCCATATTGTTGCCGGCGTGCATCCGGTAGGGGGTGAGGTAGCCGTGGCGGCGGTGGTGGGCGGGGCGCAGGCGGCCGAAGAGGGCGCCGAGGGCGACCAGGAGGCGGAAGAGGGCGCGTCCGGCGGGTCCGTGTTCGTCGCGGCGGGCGGTGACGCGGCCGCAGACGAGTCCGCGGCCGGTGTGCAGGGCGGTGCGGGCGGCGGCGGTCCAGCCGGGTTCGGGCAGGCAGTCGGCGTCGGTGCGGGCGAGCAGGGTGGCGCCGTGGTCGATGGCGTGGCGGAAGGCGGTGTCGACGGCGCAGCCGACGCCCTTCTCGGGTTCGACCAGGACGTGGACGGGGAAGGGGGCGTGGTCGGCGAAGGCGCGGACGGTGGCGACGGTGGCGTCGGTGGAGCCGTTGTCGGCGACGAGGAGGGTGAAGTCGCGGTCGTACTGGGCGGCGAGGGCGCGCAGGGTGGCGTCGATCCGGGCTTCCTCCTGGTAGGCGGGGATGATCACCCAGAGCGTGTTCACGGGGCCTGCCAGACGATGGTCGTCAGGCTGACGCCGCCGCCCAGGCCGATCATGAGGACCCGCTCCCCCGGCGCCAGTTCGCCGGATATGCGGTCGAGTTGGACGCCGATGGTGGCGCTGGCGATGTTGCCGAGTTCGGGCACGGTGAGGACGAGTTTGTCCGCGGGGGCGCCGGTGAGTTCGACGAAGCGTTCCAGGTAGGGGACGGTGACCTGGTGGACCAGCACCCGGGCGTAGTCGTCCCAGGTGAGGCCGGTGCGTTCGGCGAGGGCGGTCAGGGCGGCGGGGCCGATCTGTTCGAAGATGCCGCGCAACTCCTTGCCGCCGCCGCGGAAGTAGCTGTACTCGTCGCCGCGCGGGTGGCGTGAGCCGCCGCCGGGGATGGCGCCGGCGGGCCAGTGTTCGGAGGCGGTGACGGCGGCGACGTCGAGGATGCCGCCGCGGGCGACGGGCTCGACGACGACGGCGGCGCCGGCGTCGCCGAAGGTGTAGCCGGCGAAGCCCTCGCGCAGGGCGGCGGTGTCGGCGGGGTCGCGGCGCATAGCGCGGCTGGGGGTCTCGCCGGTGACGACCAGGGCGCGGTGGGCGCGGCCGGCCAGGATCATCGCGCGGGCCAGGTCGATGCCGTTGAGGAAGCTGTTGCAGGCGTTGCTGACGTCCAGGGCGTGGGCGCGGGTGCCGAGTTCGGCCTGGACGATGTGGGCGGTGGCGGGTTCGCAGACGTCCCGGGTGGCGGAGGCGAAGAGCAGCAGGTCGACGTCGCCGGGGTGCAGGCCGCGGGCGGCCAGGGCGCGGCGGGCGGCGCCGGTGGCGAGGGTGGAGGCGTACTCGTCGTCGGCGGCGAGGTGGCGGGTGCGGATGCCGGTGGCCTTCTCCAGCATCCGTTCGGGCAGGGCGAGTTGTGCGGTGGCGGTGATCTCGTCCTGGAGCTGCTGGGAGGTGATCCGGCGGGCGGGCAGGTGGGAGCCGACGGCGGTGATGCCGATCCTCGGGGTCGCTGCTGGGTGCATGGCTCCCATGCTGGTGCGCGGGGCGCCGGGCCCACCTGAGTACGGGTACTCAGGTGGGCCCGGGCGGATACCCGTTCGGGGAGTGCGGGCTTGGGCGTGTCTTGTGGATCAGGCCAGGCCCTAGCCGGACGGGAGCCGGGGGGACGGCCTCAGGGGGTGAGGACCCACTTCTGGTTGGCGAGGCCGTTGCAGTCCCAGATGCCCAGCTGGGCGCGGTTGGAGGTGTCGAAGCCGAGTTCGTCCAGGCACTTGCCGGTGAGCACGTTCTTCAACGAGCCGTCGGGCTGCGGGAGCCACTGCTCGCCCGCGGTGCCCACGCAGTCGTAGATCTCGACCTTGGTGCCGTTGGGGCTGTCGGCGCTGCCCCAGACCACGTTCAGGCACATGCCCAGGCCGCGCACGGTGTTGTCGACGCCCAGGGTCCACCACTGGGCGCCGGTGCCGTTGCAGTCGTAGATCTGCACGGGGGTGGCGACGGTGGTCCGGCCGCCGGCGATGTCCATGCACTTGCCGCCGTAGCCGACCAGGCGGCCCTGCTTGCCCTGCATGCCGAGGACGACCGGGCGGACGGTGTCGGTGGCCCAGTTGCCGGGGTTGCAGTAGGCGAAGGAGGTGCCGTTGCCGGTGACGATGGTGCCGTTGACCCAGTAGGTGACCGGCTGGTTGCCGACGAGGTAGAAGCAGACGGCCTGGGCCTGCCAGATGGTGCCGTTGGGCACGTTGGTGCAGCTCGCGGAGGCGACCGGGCCGCCGTGGCCGGTGCTGCACTGGCCCGGGGAGGCGGCGTGGGCGGCGGTGGCGGGCAGGACGGCGACGCCCACCAGGGCGATCAGGCTGGTGAACAGGGCGGCGAGGGTTCGTCGCAGGCGCATTTGTGCGGGTCCCTTCTGGTCGACGGGGCCCAACCGGTGGTGTGGATCGTGTGGTTGGTGCCGCCCAGCGTGGGTGATGAGCCGATGGTGCGTCAACTGTTGTGAATGGCTTGTCCGGAAACCATTCATGTCAGTTCGCATCGGCGGCGCAGGCGGCGGCTGCCGGGACGGCGGGGCGAGGACGAGGGCGGCGGCGGAGCGACGGCGGAGCGAGGGCGGACGGCGGGTTGTCGGGGCCACCGGGCAGACTGGGGGGTGGATCACCCGAACCAACCGAGGACGGACCCATGGCCGACCGGCCCCTGACCCTGATGGCAGTGCACGCCCACCCCGACGACGAGGCCACCGGCACCGGCGGCGTCCTCGCCCGCTACGCCGCCGAGGGCATCCGCACCGTCCTGGTCACCTGCACCGACGGCGCCTGCGGCGACGGCCCCGGCGGCGTCAAGCCCGGCGAGGACGGGCACGACCCGGCGGCGGTCGCGGCCCTGCGCCGCACCGAACTGGAGGCCAGCTGCCGGGTCCTGGGCGTCGACCACCTCGAACTGCTCGAGTACGGCGACTCCGGGATGATGGGCTGGGCCGCCAACGACGCGCCCGGCTCGTTCTGGGGCACCCCGGTCGCCGAGGGCGCCGCCCGGCTGGCCGAACTGCTGCACCGCTACCGGCCGGACGTCGTCGTCACCTACGACGAGAACGGCTTCTACGGCCACCCCGACCACATCCAGGCCCACCGCATCACCATGGCCGCCCTGGAACTGGCCCCCGGCGTGGCGTCCAAGGTGTACTGGACCACCGCGCCGCACTCGGCGATGAAGCGCTTCTTCGCGGCGATGCAGGAGTTCGGCACCGACTGGGACGAGCAGGCGGGCGGGGACGGGGAGGCCGGAAAGGCCGGGGAGGCTGCGGAGGGCTCCGAGCCGGCCGGGCGGGGCCTCGAACCCGAGCTGCCCCCGATCGGGCTGCCCGACGAGGAGGTCACCACCTGGGTGGACACCCACGCCTTTGGCGCCCAGAAGTACGACGCGCTGGCCGCGCACGCCAGCCAGGGCGAGAACATCTTCTTCCTGCGGATGGGCAAGGAGCGCTTCACCGAGCTGATGGGCACCGAGACCTTCGTCCGGGTCCGCGACACCACCGGCGCCGCCCTGCCGGAGCAGGACCTCTTCGCCGGCCTGCGCTGACCCGGCGCCCGCCCCGCACCCGACCCCGCGCGCGAGTGCGCAGGTCAGGCGCGGGGCCGGTGGCGCGCGGGGGCCCTGGTGACCATGAGAATGGTGCGGACAGTCCCCCGTAGGTTGACAGAAGGAACCCCCACATGGATCTCGGCGTGCGCTGGAAGCTGCACGGTGACGGGCGCACGCCCGCACCGGGAGCGGTCGTCCGCCCCGACGAACGGCTCTCCTGGCCCCGCACGGCAGGGCTCGGCGCCCAGCACGTGGTCGCCATGTTCGGGGCGAGCTTCGTCGCCCCGGTGCTGATGGGGCTCGACCCCAACCTGGCGATCATGATGTCCGGCGTCTCGACCGTGATCTTCCTGCTGGCCACCCGCGGCCGGGTGCCCAGCTACCTCGGCTGCTCGCTGTCCTTCGTCGGGGTCGCCGCGGTGATCCGGGCGCAGGGCGGCACCAGTGCGACGGTGACCGGCGCGGTGCTCGTGGTGGGCGTGGTGCTGTTCCTGGTGGGCCTTGCAGTGCAGTACTTCGGGGCGCGGATCATCCACGCGACGATGCCGCCGATCGTCACCGGCGCCGTCGTCATGCTGATCGGCTTCAACCTCGCCCCGGTCACCGCCTCCACCTACTGGCCGCAGGACCAGTGGACGGCGCTGCTGGTGATGCTCTTCACCGGCCTGGCGGTGGTGTGCCTGCGGGGCTTCTGGTCGCGGGTGGCGATCTTCCTGGGGCTGGTCTTCGGGTACGGGATCTCCTGGGTCTTCGACCGGGTCTTCGGGAAGATCCACTCGGTGGGCCCGGGCGGGCAGCCGACCGACCACTGGCGTCTGGACCTCTCCGGCGTCGGCAAGGCGGACTGGATCGGGCTGCCCACCTTCCACGGCCCCTCCTTCCAGTGGTCGGCCGTGCTGGTCGCGCTGCCCGTGGTGATCGCGCTGGTCGCCGAGAACGCCGGACACGTCAAGGCCGTCGGCGAGATGACGGGCGAGAACCTGGACGGCAGGCTGGGCACCGCGATCTCCGCGGACGGCGTCGGCTCCGTACTCTCCACCGCGCTCGGCGGCCCGCCCAACACCACCTACTCCGAGAACATCGGCGTCATGGCCGCCACCCGGGTCTACTCCACCGCCGCCTACTGGGCCGCGGCCGGCTTCGCCCTGCTGTTCGGCGTCTGCCCCAAGTTCGGCGCGGTCGTGGCCGCGATCCCCGGCGGGGTGCTCGGCGGCATCACCGTCATCCTGTACGGCATGATCGGGCTGCTCGGCGCCCAGATCTGGACCAAGTCCGGGGTCGACCTGCGCAACCCGCTGAACCTGGTGCCGGCCGCGGCGGGCATCATCATCGGCATCGGCAACGTGACGTTGAAGTTCACCGACACGTTCAGCCTCAGCGGCATCGCCCTGGGCACCCTGGTCGTCATCACCGGCTACCACGCGCTGCGCGCGCTCGCCCCCGCGCACCTCAAGACCCAGGAACCGCTGCTGGACGAGGGCACCTCCTCGTACGACGCACCGTCGTCCGGGGACTCCGGGAGCACCGGGAGCACGGGAGGCTCCGGACGCTCGGGAGGCTCCGGGAGCGAGGGGCAGCGGCGCGAGCCGTAGGCAGAACTGGCCCGGACATGACCTGACGGTACTTCCGCCGGTCGTTCCGCCTGGCCGGCAGGGCCGTCGGGTGGTCGAATCGCACCCAGCGATCCGACCACCCGACTCCACCCACCGGGAGTGGCATGTCCGTTCTGCCCCACCGCCGCCGGCTCACCGTCGGGGCCCTGGCCCTCGCCGTGTTCGCGATCTCCTGCGGCTCGGCCACCGCCGGCACCACCGCCGCCGCGGGCAAGGTCCTGTGGACCCCGAGCACCAAGGCCGGCCCCTCCTCCTTCCCCGGCGTGCAGTGCGCCGCCCCGAGCACCTTCGGCGTCGTCAAGGACCCCGCCAAGGGCGAGGTGTGGCGGGCCTTCCAGGCCGCGGACCAGGAGCGCTGCGAGACGGTCGGCCCGGACCTCAAGCAGGGCGACACCTTCTACCTGGGCTGGTCGTCCAAGGTGGACATCAAGGACGACCAGAGCCGGTACGTGTTCCAGCTCAAGTGCTCGCCCAGCGAGGGCACGGCGAACCACCCGATCGAGATCGACATCACCAACAGCCGGGTGCGGCTCCAGGAGTGGGACACCGAGCACGTGGCGCACCCGCTGTGGACGGCGCCGGTGAAGAACGGCGAGTGGCACTCCTACGCGCTCAGGATCCACCTGGGCCGCACCGACGGGACGATCGACTTCTGGTTCGACGGCAGGAAGCAGACCTTCACCACCGGTTCGGGCACCTTCAAGGGCACCACCTGGGACGGCGACCGCAACTACCTCAAGTGGGGCTCGTACCACCAGAACCCGGGCGCCGCAACGAACACCTTCACCAGCCCGGTGATGGCCACCACCCTGGACCTGGCCACGGCCGGCTCGTAGCAGCACCCACGGGCCCGGACCGCGACGGCCGCGGTCCGGGCCCGTGCCGTCAGCGGATCCGGGCGACGCGGGCCGCCGCCACGGCCACCAGCAGCCCCAGGCCGACGCAGGCCGCGCAGACCAGGAACATCGTCCGGTACCCGGTGGCCTCGGCGACCAGCCCCAGCGAGCCGCTGCCGGCGGCGAGGCCCACGGTGAAGCAGGCCCCGAAGGTCGACAGCGCCGTGGCGCGCTGGCGTTCGCCGACCGAGCGCACCACGAACAGCCCCAGCACCGGGTAGATCTGCCACATGCCGACCCCGGTGAGCACACCGCCGATCACCCCCGCGCCGAGGCCGTCCGACAGCCCGATGAGCGCGACCCCCAGGGCCTCGACCAGGAACAGGGCGGCGAGCGCCACCGGCCGGGTGGCCTCCCAGCGGATCCAGGTGCTCGCCACCCGCAGCAGCACCACGGTCAGGGAGTACGCGGTGACCACGGCCGCTCCCCCGGCGACCCCGAGGGCGTCGAACTTGGCGACCGCGAAGCCGGAGACGGCCGCGAAGCCGAAGGCGGTGAAGACCAGCGCGATGCTGGGCAGCACGGTGCCCAGCAGGGCCCGGCCCCGCTCGATGCCGGCCCGCTCCGCCGACTTCGCGGGCACGCGCACCTCGGGCACGGACAGGGCGATGGGGATGACGGGCAGGGCGAGCAGCCCGGCGATCACGAACGTGGCCGTGGTGCCCACCAGGTGCTCGACCAGGGTGCCCAGCGGAGCGCCCACGCCGATGGCCACGTAGATGACGGTGCCGCTCAGCCCCAGTGCCCAGCTCTGCCGGTCCTTGGCGACCAGTTGGACCGGCCAGACCCCGGTCGCGGCCAGCATCACGCCCATGCCGATGCCCACCAGCATGCGCAGGCCGACGAGTTGGGCGACCGACCCGGCGAGCGGGTAGCAGACGGTGGCGAGCGTGGTCAGGAGCGCTCCGCCGATGGTCAGGGCCCGGGCGCCGAGGCGGTTCATCAGCGCGCCCGACACCGGGCGGGCCAGCAGCGCGGTCAGCGCGTAACCGCCGACGACGGCGCCGACCTCGGCGGGGCCGCCGTGCAACGGGCCCGTGACGAGGCCGGGCAGGATCGGGATGGTCAGGGCGAACGGCAGGTAGCCGATGCCGCTGCCCAGCGAGATCAGCAGGGCGTGCCGTACGGATCGCTTGTCGGTGGTCTCGGCAGCGGTCTGCTCCAGCTGCTCGGTCTGCACACGCACAGGTTCTCTCCCCCAAGTCACGGCCCCCCCGCACCGCTGCGGTGACGGCCCGGACCGCAGCGGATGCGGTCCGGGCCTACTGTTATCAGACGCCCGCCTTCGACCGATCGGATGGTTCTCACCCCCCGCGCCGTCAGCACACCGTCCGGGATCCCGGCGCCGGGAGTCCGGATACCTACCATGTGCGCCTTGAGCGCCCCGCGAATCGGGGCTTCCGACTCGAGGAACGGCTGGTCAGATGAGAGCAAGGATCCGCGGCCGGCTTCGGCCCTGGGCCGTCGTCGGCGTCGCACTCGCGGTCGTGGCCGGTACGGCCGCCGCCGCGCCCGGGGAGAACCCGCAGGACGACCTCGGCCCCGACATCACGGCGATCATGAACAAGCCCGCCTACCAGCACGCCCAGTGGGGGCTGCTGGAGGTCGACCCCGAGGACGGGCGGGTCCTCCACTCCCGCTACCCCGACCAGTTCTTCATGCCGGGTTCGACCGTCAAGCTGATCACCGTCTCCGGCGCCTGGCACGCCCTGGGCCCCGACCACCGCTTCACCACGCCGGTGCACGCCGTCGGCCGCCTCGACGGCTCGACCCTCACCGGGAACCTGGCGCTCGTCGCCCAGGGCGACCTCACCATGGGCGGCCGCACCAAGCCGGACGGGTCGGTCGACTTCACCCCCATCGACCACACCTACGCCGACGACGTCCCGGGCGCCACCCTCACCCCGGAGGACCCGCTCGCCTGCCTGGACCAGATCGCCCGTCAGGTCCGCGACTCGGGCATCACCACCGTCGACGGCGACGTCGTCATCGACCCGCGGCTGTTCACGCCCCCGGCGCTCAACCCCCAGCCGACCCCCCTCATCATCAACGACAACGTCATCGACCTGCTGACCACGCCCTCCTCCCCCGGGCAGCCCGCCCAGCTGAGCTGGCGCCCGCAGGTCGCGCCCTACCAGGTCACCTCGAACGTCCGCACCGTCGACCCGGGCGGCACCACCGACATCCAGGTCAACGCCTCCCCCGACGGCACGAGCATCACCCTCTCCGGCACCATCGCCGCCGACGCCCCGCCCACCTTGAAGATCTCCCAGGTCCAGGACCCCAACGCGTTCGGGCGCACCGCCCTGATCGAGGCCCTGGGCCGCGCCGGGGTCACCGTCACCGCCCCGCCCACCGGGCCCAACCCGCAGGCCGCGCTGCCCGCCTCGTACAGCGGCGATCCCCAGGTGGCCGCCTTCGTCTCCCCGCCCTACCGCGAGTACGCCAAGCTGATCCTGAACGTCAGCCACAACCTCGGCGCCAACCTGGCCCTGTGCAACATGGCCGTCGGCCGCGGCAGCAGCAACTGCTTCGACGGCTTCCCCGTCGTCCACGACTTCCTCACCGGGACGGCGAAGGTCGACCCGACCCAGTTCCAGCTGGCCGACGGCCGCGGCGACGTCCCCGTCGACCGCGTCACGCCCACCGGGCTCAACCAGCTGCTGGCGTACTGGCTGCACACCCCCGACGCGGACGCCTTCCGCACCTCGCTGCCGATCCTCGGCGTGTCCGGCACCGGCGCGCTCTACTGCAACACCGACGCCTGCCCGGCCAAGGGCAAGGTCTTCGCCAAGCCCGGCACCATCATCGGCTTCGACTGGCTCAACCAGCAGTTCGCCATCAACGCCCAGACCTACGCGGGCTACCTCCAGGCGGACGACGGCCACCTCTACACCTTCTTCGTCGGCGTCAACGGCGCCGCCGTCCCGAACATCCAGGGCTTCTTCGACGTCAACGACGACGTCGACCAGATCGCCGTCATCCTCCAGCAGGAGGCCTGCAGGCAGGCCCGCAACCACCCGCCCCACCCGACCGCCTCCTGAACCCCCTCCCCGCCCGGCCGGGACGGCCGGCCGCCACCGGCCGGGCGGGAGCACGTGGTCGGCCTCGGCCCGCTGAAATCTGGACCGGTGCGGCGAAACGTGGCGGGTCCCACACTCCGCGGCCCCGGAAGTGATGAGGGTCACTCACCGCCCCCGGGCAGGCGGGCGGATCGCGGTCCGGCCCCTGAGGACTGGGCGGGGCGTGGATCGGCACGGGCGAAGGCCCTGTCCGCTTCGGGACCTTGGGCACGAATCCGGCCGACCTTCGGCCCGGTGGTTCACCGTGCGTATCCGGGCAACCGTGGACGGTCGCCCGGCGTGGTCGGGCGAGGGCGCCGTCCGCTGTGGGCGGCGCCGTTCCCTGCCGTCTACCCGGCGCACGGGACGCGTGACGAGCGCGTGGCCGTACGTCCCGGAGGACCCCGAAGCCCATGTCCCAAACGATCGACAACGCCCCGTACACCGCCTTCCACCGCAGGCTGGCCCTGGCCTGTTCCGGCGGGCCGCTGCTCGACGGCTACATCCTGAGCATCGTCGGTGTCGCCCTGATCGGGATGCGCCCCGACCTGGGCCTGTCCACCGCGCAGGTCAGCCTGATCGGCGCCGCCGCCCTGGTGGGCATGTTCGTCGGCGGCGCCGTGTTCGGCGTGCTGACCGACCGGATCGGCCGGGAGGTGATGTACACCGCCGACCTGCTGGTGATGGTCGCCTGCTCGGTGCTCTCGTTCTGGGTCGACTCGGTGTGGGCGATCACCGTGCTGCGCTTCGTGCTCGGCATGGCAGTGGCCGCCGACTACCCGATCGCCACCTCCCTGCTGGCCGAGTGGCTGCCCGCCAAGCACCGCGGGCGGCTGCTCGGCCAGCAGATCGTCGCCTGGTACGCCGGCTCGGTGCTCGCCTACGTGGTGGGCTACCTGTTCCTGGAGCTGGCCGGACCGGGCAGCTGGCGGTGGATGCTGGCCAGCTCCACCGTGCTGTGCGTGGTGTTCCTGGTGATCCGCCGCGGCTCGCCGGAGTCGCCGCGCTGGCTGGCCGCCAACGGGCGGGTCGGCGAGGCGGTGCGCGTGGTCGAGAAGCACCTGGGGGTGCGGGTCGACGGCCGCGAGCTGATGCCCGACCCGGCCGGGCGCGCCCGCGCCGCCGGCGGGCTGCGGCTGCTGATGACCCCGCCCTACCGGCGCCGCACCCTGTTCTGCGGCCTGTTCTTCCTGTGCCAGGTCGGCCCGCTGTTCGCGATGCTCACCTTCGGCCCGCAGATCCTGTCCTCCTTCGGCATGCCCGGCGGCACCGTGATGGAGACCCTGGGCACCGGGCTGATCAGCCTGGTCTTCCTGCTCGGCTGCTACCCGGCGCTGCGCCTGATCGACACCAAGGGCCGGCGCCCCGTCATCGTCTGGTCCTTCGCGCTGATGACCGTGCCGCTGGCGCTGCTGGGCGTGTGGCCCAGCGCCCCGGCGGCCGTGGCGCTGACCGCGCTGTGCGCGTACGCCTTCCTGTGCGGCGGGCCGAACGTGCTCGACTGGACCTACCCCAACGAGCTGTTCCCGACCGAGATCCGGGCCACCGCCGTGGGCATGGCCACCTCGGTCAGCCGGATCGGCGCCGCGGTGGGCACCTACCTGCTGCCGCTGGCGCTGACCGGCCTGGGCACCGGCCCGACCATGCTGATCGCCGCCGGGGTGACCGCGCTGGGCCTGCTGGTGTGCGTGCTGTGGGCGGAGGAGACCCGCGGTACGGCGCTGGGCGCCTCCCCGGCCGCACCGCGGACGGGCCGGGCGCCGGGCGTCCCGGCGCAGCGGGTGGCGCAGACGGTTCGCTGACGGTTCGTCGGCAGGCGGCGCCGTCCGGGGTTCCCCGGGCGGCGCCGCCGTTTCTCCTCCCCAGGGGTCGCCCGCCGTGCCGTCGACGCCGTCGAGGCCATTCAGGCGGTCGAGCGCGGCCCGGAAGACCGATCGGTCGAGGTAGCCCGGGTAGCGGGGGTGGGGCGGGAGGGGGTCGTCGCGTTCGACGCCCGGGGGCAGGCCGCCGGTGGCGGGGGCGAGTTCGCGTTCGTCACGGAGGGCGAGGGCGGCCCAGAACTCGGCGGCCAGCGGCACGGCGGCCACGCCCGGGGGTGGGGGCCAGGGCTCCCCGTTGAAAGTGTCGTCCCGTGCAACTATTGTGTGGACATATAAAGCGCATCAGCAAGCGCCTGTGTCCTGGCGCTGCCGTTCCCACCGGGAGTCCGACATGAGCACCACCCTCTTCACCCCGTACACGCTGCGGGAACTGACCGTTCCCAACCGGGTCTGGATGCCGCCGATGTGCCAGTACAGCGCCGCACCGGCCGGGGAGGCCGCCGGGGTCCCCACGGACTGGCACTACACCCACCAGGCGGCGCGGGCCGCCGGCGGCACCGGGCTGATCATCACGGAGGCCACGGCGGTCAGCCCCGAGGGGCGGATCAGCCCGTACGACCTCGGGCTGTGGAACGACACCCAGGTCGAGGCGTTCCGCCGGATCACCGACTTCCTCAAGGCGCAGGGCACCGTGCCGGCCGTCCAGCTCGGGCACGCCGGGCGCAAGGCCTCCACCGAGCGGACCTGGGTGGACCGCGGGCGCGCCCTGAGCCCCGAGGAGGAGCACGGCTGGACCCCCCTCGCCCCCAGCGCGCTGCCCTTCTCGCCCGAGCACACCACCCCCGAGGAGCTGACGGTCGATCAGATCGGCGGGATCGTACGGCAGTTCGCCGACGCCGCGCGGCGCGCCCTGGCGGCGGGCTTCCAGGTCGTCGAGGTCCACGGCGCCCACGGCTACCTGATCCACCAGTTCCTCTCCCCCGAGAGCAACCGCCGCACCGACGCCTACGGCGGCTCCTTCGAGGGCCGCATCCGCTTCGCACTGGAGGTCGTCGACGCGGTGCGCGAGGTGTGGCCGCAGGAGCTGCCGCTGTTCTTCCGCGTCTCGGCCACCGACTGGCTCACCGAGAACCCGCAGGACGACCGCGAGGGCTGGACCTCGCAGGACACCGTCCGCCTGGCCAAGGAGCTCCAGGCGCACGGCGTGGACCTGCTGGACGTCTCCACCGGCGGCCTGGTGCCCGACGCCGCGATCGAGGCCGCCCCCGGCTACCAGGTGCCCTTCGCCGAGGCGGTGCGCGACCAGGCCGGCCTGCCGGTGGCCGCCGTCGGCCTGATCACCGAGCCCGCCCAGGCCCAGGAGATCCTCGCCGCCGGCCGCGCCGACGCCGTCCTGCTCGGCCGCGAACTGCTGCGCAACCCCTCCTGGGCCCGCCACGCGGCCGGCCAGCTGGGCGGCGAGGTGCACACCCCCGTCCAGTACCACCGCGCCTGACGACGCGACTGCGGCCGCCGCCCCCGAGGTCCAGGGGGCGGCGGCCGCACCACAGTTGACGCTAGGTCAGGAGTTGCCGCGGCCCAGGAAGTGGCCGGCGGTGGTGGCGCTGGTGGAGCGGCGGTCGTGGGAGGCGTCCTCGACGACGTGGATCATGCTGCTGTCCGGGTCCATGCCGCGGTCCTTGGCCCAGCCGCTGACCAGGTGGGTCATCTCGTTGTTGGCGTCCAGGTAGGTGTCGGAGATCTTGGCGTTGGCGACGCTGTTGTTGTGGTCCTTCATCTGGTTGTCCCACTCCCAGGCCCAGGTGTCGACCAGGCGCTGGGCGCTGTCGCCGACCCACGGGATGGGGGTGAGCGGGGCGCCGACCACGTGGTAGGCGACCTTGGCCTTCCAGTCGGCCTGGAGGTTGGCGTCGTCGCGCTGGCCCATGGCGACGTCGGCTCGGATCGCGTCGTAGACGCCCAGGCTGGCGGCGCCCTTGTTCATCACGTCCTGGACGTCGTTCTGCGAGGGGTGGGGCCCGATCGAGGACAGCTCCTGGGCGATCTTCGCGCTCTCGGCCTGGTGCAGGGTGGCGTAGGCGTCGGGGTTGTCGGACAGTCCGCGCATCACCCGCACCAGGCTGTCCTCGCCGACGCCCATGTGCACGGTGCCGTTCGCGTCGGTCCACACCGTGCTGCCGTGGTCCAGGTACTGGGAGTTGCGGCCGTTGAAGATCTCGTGGCTGTCGTTGGTGTAGTCGGCCAGCGCGTTGGCCAGCGGCTGGCGCAGGTTGGCGTTGACCTTGTTGCCGCCCTGGCCCTCGTCCAGGGTGGTGACGGTGTCGTGCATGATCCGGGCCTGCGCCTCGGTGTGGTGCCCGGTGTGCGGGGCGCCGGCCGGCTGGCCGGTGGTGGCGGCCTCCAGCGCCGCGCCCAGGCCGCTCTGCGACAGCGGGTCGGGCGTCTTGAACGGGCCGGCCATCGAACTGACCCAGCCCTCGGGCCACTTGCGGTCCTTGAGCAGGTAGTGCAGGTGCTGGTTGCCGCCGCCGGAGTTCGGGTCCAGGTAGGCGGTGGCGGCGTCCGGCTCGCGGCCCATCACGGCGAGCACGTTGTCCAGCGGGTCGGCGCCCAGCGCGGTGCCGTTGTGGTTGGCCTTGTAGGACCACGCGTCGGGGGTCTTCTTCTCCGCGGCGGTGATGTCGTCGGCCAGGTCGCCGAGCATCCCGGCCGAGTACTTGGCGTCGCCCTTGGCCATCAGCGTGGTGAGGACCTGGTACCCGTACACCGGGTCGGTGTTGGAGCCGTAGTTGTGGTCCCCGTCGCAGCCGACCTTGGCCATGCCCGCGCGCCAGCGCCGGTAGAAGTCGGTGTTGGTGTCCTGGGTGGCGGAGGCCAGCGCGTGGCTGAGGCCGCCCTGGAGGTCGGTGTAGGCGGCCTTGCGGTCGCCGCCGGGGCTGCTCAGCTTCCCGGCGAGCTTGAGCATGCCGTCCGGGCCGAGCCGGTCCAACAGGCCCTGGGAGAAGGCGGGGTGGTCGGCCTTGTCCTTCATCAGGTCCTGCAGCTGGACCAGTTGCTCCGGGGTCAGGTCGTCCAGGTGGGTGGCCAGGTCGGCGGCGCGCTGGGCGTCACCGGCGTCGCCACCGCCCACGGCCTGGCCGTTGAAGGTGGTGTCCAGCGGGTTGCCGGCCTTGGAGGCGCCGCGCAGGGCGGCGGCGATGCGCTGGTCGGCGCGGGTGGCCGCCTGGACGCCGGCCGCGATCGCCTTGGTCCACTTGTCGGCCGCGTCCTGGTAGGACTGCCGGGCCTCCGGGTCGTGGTGCAGGGCCTGACGGGTGGCCGGGTCGAGGGTGCTCTCGTCGAACACGGCGGTGCCGGTGCCGGTCACCTTGAAGCCGTCCTTGACGGCGCCGTCGGCGGCGTCGCGGGTCTGCTTCTGCGCGGCGGCGAAGTCGACGTGCGCCTCGTCGAGCAGCGAGGCCATCGCGTTCGCCTCGGTCTGGGCGTCGACGATCTGGCCCTTGGTGGCCAGCAGCGCCGCGTTGGCCAGGTTCGCGGTGCCGCCCGTCCACCAGGGGCCGCCGCTGCCCGGCAGGCCGGAGCCGCCCGGGGTGAACAGGCCGTTGCCGCCGATGCCGCCGCCGTTGCCGCTTCCGCCCAGGACGTCCTGCTCCATGGTGGTCTGCATGGTGTGGAAGCGGGTGGCCATCGCGCGCCACTGGGTGGCGGCCGCGGTCAGCGCGTCCGGGTTGGCGTTGATGACGTCTTCGTATCCGAGCATGGTCACTGCACCTGGAGGGACTGGGCGATGGACAGGTTGGTACTGCGGTAGTTGGCGCTGGTGCTCTGCATCGCGGCGGCGTTGGCGTTCAGCCGCCCGGTCAGCGCCTTGACCTGCTGGTGCCACTCGTCCAGCGAGTCCTTCAACGCCCCGGCGCTGTCCCAGTTCTTGAGGGCGCCGACCGCCGTCCCGGTGGCGTCGTCGGCGACCGCGCCCGCGCCCGGGCAGTCGTGGGCCAGGTTGGTCAGCGTGGCGTGCGCCTTGTCCAGCGCGGCGTGGTTGACTCCGAACCCGCCCGGTGCCGGTGTGCTCATCCGTCGTTCCCCCATGTGTGGTGACCCGGCGGTGTGGTCACCGGGCGCCGATGATCGTAAGTCCGCGGAGCGCCGGTTTTCGCAAGGGATTCATCAGGGATTCGTCACCGTTCTGTCACCGCCCGGCGCCCGAAGGGCCGTTCGGGTACGGCACACCGGCCGGGCCGGGGCCGGCGGAGCGGCCGGGGGCCGGCCGGGCCGCCCGTACCGTGACGGGCCGAGGGCCCCGCACCCGCCCGGTGCGCGGGGGGGGTGCGGGGCCCTCGGGTGGGCGCCGCGCTCAGGCGAGCAGGTCGGACTGGAGGTCGACCACCTGGCGGAAGGCCGCGGCGGGCACGCCGCGCGGGTTGGTCATGGTGATCACGGCCACCACGTCGGAGGCCGACACGAACGCCAGACGGGTCGTCGGCACGTCCTTGCCCGCGGTCTCCCGGGACTCCTTGCGGGTCACCTCGACACCGTCCGGCAGCTCGCCGTCGGCCGAGGAGGTCGCGGTCCGCGCGTCGGGCGCGGCCTTGAGCTGGATCTCCGAACGCGTCCGGGAGAAGGTGTCCCAGGCCTCGGCGGAGGTGCCGAAGCGCATCAGCCGGATCCGGGTGCTGGTGCCGTCGGAGGCGGTCCACTCCCGGACGGTGGCCGCGCGGCACACGTTCTGCCGCAGCAGGGTGCGCATCCGGGCCGGGTTCTGCAGGTCGCCGAGCAGCGCGTCGCAGGACACCCAGTTGGCCGGGGCCGCCCCCTCGGGGGCCGCCGACGCCGTGCCGGAGGCGCTCGGGCTCGCGGAGGCCGAGGAGGTGCCGGACGGGGCGCCGGACGGCGTGCCGGACGGGGTGCCGGAGGCGCTCGGGCTCGCGGAGGCCGAACCCGTCGGGACCGTCGGGGCCGGGAAGACCGGCGGGTTCACCGAGCCGCCGGCCTCCTTGGGCGCGGGCAGCAGCAGGTACCGCAGGTCCGCCAGGTGCACGGCGGCGCTCTTGTCCTTGCTCTTGTCCTTGAGGTTGGGCGCGGCCTTGCCCGAGGGCAGCGGCGGCAGGGCCAGCGGCGGGAAGGTGTAGCGGCCGTCGCCGGCGGTGGCCAGGCCGGGGATGTCGGTGCGCTCGGGCGCGGTGACGGCCAGCGCGGTGCCGGTGCCGGCCAGGGCGAACACCAGGACGGCGCAGCCCCAGCGCACCGCGGCCTTGCGGCGGCGGGTGCGGTGGGCGGCCTGCTCCTCGGCGGCCCGTGCCGCGAGGGCCTGCTCCTCGGCGGTCGGCGCCGGGGCGGGGGCCGGGTCGGTGTCGAGCGGCGGGGCGAACTCCGGGGCGGACTGCGGCCCGGGCTGCGGGGCGGACTGCGGCCCGGGCTGCGGGGTGGCGGCGTGGTCGTCGGTCATACGGAGGCTCCGGGGCTGGCGAGGCGGTCGAGCTGCATGGTGAAGAGGGCCACGATCCTGTCCTTGGGCAGCGGTGCCACGCCCTCGGCGCTCATGATCACCAGGAGGTCGCCCTCGGCGGCCGAGCACTCCAGGTAGTCGATCGGCGCGGACGGCGGCGCGGGCATCAGGTAGCAGTGCGCCTCGGGGTGGCCGGGGATCTGCGGGCCGGAGCGGAAGATGCCGGTGTCGCCGGTGAACACCGCGGTGTACTCGTTGATCCGTTGCACCTCCTGCTGGTTGAACTGGCGCAGCCGCAGGCCGATCACCAGGTTGCCGTCGTCGTTGCGGTAGGTCCGTACGCCGGTGCCCTTGACGTGCAGGCCCTGCCAGTAGGAGCGGAGCTTGTCGCGCTTGTCCTTGGGGACCTGCTGGAGCTCGGCGTCCATCTCGTCGGTCAGCTGTCCGGCGCCGAGTTCGGTGTCGTTGCCGTAGCCGCCCTCGTCGGGGCCCGGCGCGTAGCCGGCCGGGACGGGCAGCAGCAGGTCGCGCAGCGAGCCGAAGTGGCTGCCGTTGGACTTGGCGCCGAAGGGCGTGGGGGTGGCGGTCGGGGCGGGGGTGCCGGTGGGGCCGGCGGCGGCGACCGGGGCGGGGTCGTCGTACTGGGTCTTGATGATGCCGACGCCGATGACCACGCCGACCAGGGCGGCGGCGACGGTGGCGGCGCCCGCGCGCAGCAGGCGGCGCGGGGCGGGGTTCGGCGCGGGGGCCGACTGGCCTGCGGGCGCGGCCGGTTCGGTGGCCGCGGGGGTCTGCTCGGCCGGGGTGACCGGCGTTGCCGGAGTTGCCGGAGTTGCCGGGGTGTGCGGCTCGGCCGGGGTGGCCGGCACGGCGGCCACGGAGTCGTCGGTCATGCCAGCCGCTCCCACTGCTGCTTGGCGAGGGCCTTGAGGTCCCCGGATTCCACCGGCTTGGGGCTGAACACCTCGACGGTCATCAGCACCGTGCCGCGCTGGGCGGCGGCGTGGCCGTAGTAGTACTGGTCCTTGGTGTCGGACCAGTGCCTGGGTTCGGGGTCCACCCGGTAGCCGCCGTCGGTGTCGTCGGCGAAGGTCTGCCCGTGGAAGGCCGCGGCCTCGTCGATGTGCTCGGGCGTGTACTGGGTGAGCGTGACCCGGTAGCGGATGTCGTCCTTCATCCAGTCCACCTCGGCGGCGCGCCGGAAGCCGGACGTGGCGAGGTCCTTGAAGACGACGGCCGCGTCGCCCTTGCGTTCGGCGAGTTCGCCGATCGACATCCAGCCGGGCTTGTCCGGGTAGTCGCCCCAGGCGGTGCTGCCGTCGGGGGCGCTGATCAGCAGCTTGGTCAGGTCGCCCTCGATGGCGGGCGGCGGGGGCTGGGCGGCGGCGAGGGCGGCGGGGTCGACCGTCTCGGCCGGGTAGGCGGGCAGGGCGACCTGGAGCGGGGGCAGCGGCGTGGGCGGGCGCTGGGCCTGGATCGCGTAGCCGACGCCGCCGCCGGCCAGCACGCCCACGACCAGGGCGCAGACGGACAGCAGCACCGGGCGGGGGCGGCGCGGGGGGCGCGGGGCGGTCTCGGGGCCGGCTGACAGGTAGTCGGCATAGGCGTCCGCCGTAGGGGCGAACTCCTCGACGACCGGCGCCTGGTGCGCCGTTGCCTCGGCCGACCAGGGGGACGGCGCCGGGACGGGGGGCACCGGCGGGACCGGCGCTACGGAGGGTTCGGCCGGCACCGGGGGCACCGGCGGGACCTGGGGCACGGGCGGTACGGGCGGCAGCGGCGGCGTCGGCGGTTCGGCCGACGCGCCCAACGCGCCCGACGCGGACGGGTCGGACGGGTCGTCGGCCGCGGCCGGCGGCTGCTCGGGTTCGGTGGTCACGGAAGCGACTCCAGAGGAGGAGGGGCGGGAGGACGTCGTGGGGCGATCGCGCGGCGCGGGCTCAGCCGCCGGAGGCGAGCCACTCGCGCTGGCGCTTCATCAGGTCGTTCAGCAGCGCCTTGTCCGGCGTGCCCTTGACCTCGACGTCGACGGTGTACTGGACGTCGCCCTGGCTGGAGATGCCGGTCATCGAGCCGGTGTAGGCCTCGTTCTTGGGCTTGCGGCGGAAGCCGTGGGCGTTGGGGTCGCCGTCGATGTCGATCGGTTCCTGCGACTTGACGGTGTAGCCCTGGACGAACCGGCCCGCCAGGTCGGCGGAGCCGAAGTGCAGCAGGGTGACGGTGACTTCGGCCGTGCCGTCGGCGGTGCGGTAGGTGCGGGTGGCGCCGTCCCGGTAGCCGAGGCGGCTGAGGATGGTGTCGATGTCGTCCGGCTTGCCGAACATCTCGGAGACGTCGTCACGGGTCATCGCCATCCCGTCGGCGGGCCCGTAGGACTCGCCGCCGGCCGGGATCGGGAGCAGGAAGTAGCGCAGGTCGCCGTCGTGCTTGCCGCCGCTGACGGTGCCCTTGACGGTGCTGGCCGGGGCGGGCTCGGTCGGGACGGCCGTCGGCACCGGGACGGGTACGGCGGAGGGCGTGGCACTCGCGGCGGCGCTCGGGCCGCCGCTCGCCGGGGCGGTGGCGGTGGCGGTGGCACGCGGTGCGGGTGCGGCGGCCGGGTGGCCGTCCGGCTTGCCGACGGCGACGGTCACCGCGGCGCTGGCCGCCGTGACGGCGAGCAGTCCGGCGGTGGCCAGCGCGACCCCGACGGCGCGCGGCAACCGGCGCGGAGCCGGGGCCGCCTGGGCCGCCGTGGCCGGGTCGGCGGGCTCGGGCTCAGGCGCAGGCGCGGGCTCGGGCGCAGGCGCGGGCTCGGGCACGGCAGCCGCTTCCGGCGCGGCTGCGGGCTCGGGCGCTACGACGGCCGGCTGCGCTACGACGACCGGCGGCGGGTCGGTGAACGCGGCGCTCTCGTTCTCGGGCACGGGCAAAGGACTCCCCCCATGGGAATGATCGGAATGTCGCACGTGGGCCACCGTCGGAATCCGCTCCCCCACGGCTTTCCCGGACCGGCCATCACGCGTCTCAGCAGGGATTATGAGAGTCCGATGACCTTCTCGCCAACAAAATCAATCACCGCACTCCCGTGCAATGCCCGATGAATCGGACACTCCGTGACCCAACCGCAACAGGCGTCCTGCCGGGGTGTCGTGCGTCCGGGTGCCGCGGGCGGCGGTTCCGGCCCGGCCTTGAGTTGGAGTGCGCTCCAAGTCCTACGGTTCCTTCCGTGGTCAGGGCCGGTCGGCCGGGGCCGCGGCACGAGAACGGGTACGAGGAGAGGACAGGCGCCATGGGTGTTGCGGAGCAGGGGGCCGGGCAGCGGCAGGAGCGGTTCGAGCGGGGCATGGAGGTGCTCACCCGGGTCGACGGGGAGGGCGGGCAGCGGGTGGTGGACGCGCTGGCCGACATCAGCCCGGAGCTGGCCCACCAGGTCGTCGCCTGGGGCTTCGGCGACGTCTACAGCCGCCCCGAACTCGCCCCGCGTGACCGGCAGTTGGTGACCCTGGGGATGCTCACCGCGCTCGGCGGCTGCGAGCCGCAGCTGGAGGTCCACATCAACGCCTCGCTCAACGTCGGCCTCACCCCCGTCGAGATCACCGAGGCGCTGCTGCACTCGGCCGTGTACTGCGGGTTCCCCAAGGCGCTGAACGCGACCTTCGTCGCCAAGAAGGTCTTCGGCGAGCGCAGCCTCCTCCCGGTCACGGCGAACTGACGCCGGACCACCGCACCGCCGGGGCGCGGCCGGTGCGATCATGCGGCCATGACGTATTCGGCAGCACGTGAAGCGTTGGAGGGCCTGGCGCTCGGGGACGGCTTCGGCGAGCGGTGGTTCCCGCTCTTCCGCACACCGAAGGTGGCGTTCACACAGATCCGGGCCCGGCAGGTGCCGCCGGAGACCCCGTGGCACTGGACCGACGACACGGCGATGGCGCTGTCGGTGTACGGGATCCTGACCGCGTACGAGGCGGTGCACCAGGAGCGCCTGGCCCAGGCCTTCGGGGCGACGTACCTGGCCGACGCCTACCGCGGTTACGGCAACGGCATGAGCCTGCTGCTGCCCCGGCTGGCCGGGCGGCCGTCGGCGTGGCGCGAGGAGTCGCGCAGGCTGTTCGACGGGCAGGGCAGCCTGGGCAACGGTGCGGCGATGCGGGCGGCGCCGCTGGGCGCCTGGTTCCACGCGGACCTGGACGAGGCCGCGGAACAGGCCGCACTGTCGGCCGAGGTGACGCACGCCCACCCCGAGGGGATCGCCGGCGCGGTGGCCGTGGCGCTGGCGGCCGCGCTGGCCGCGCGCGGACGCGGGGGCGCGGGGGCTCCGGCTCCGGCACCGGCTCAGGCACCGGCCGGGGCCGCCTTCCTCGCGGAGGTGGCCGGGCGCACCCCGGCCGGCCCGGTGCGCGAGGGCCTGGCCCGGGCCGCCGAACTCGCCCCGGACACCGAGCCCTGGCGCGCGGCGGACCTGCTGGGCAACGGGCAGCGGGTGCGGGCCGGCGACACCGTGCCCTTCGCCCTGTGGTCGGCCGCCCACCACCTCGACAGCCTCACCGACGCCCTGTGGACCACCGCCGAGGGCCTGGGCGATGTGGACACCACCTGCGCCATCACCGGCGGCGTGGTCGCCGCCCGCACCGGCCTGGACGGGGAGGCCGCCGGCTGGCTCGCCCGGCGCGAGCCCCTGCCGGAGTGGGTGGCCGGGGCCGAGGACGAGACCCCGGTACTGCGCGCGGGCTGAGCCCCGGGCCGGGCGGGCGGGGGGCCGGGCGCCGGGCCCTCAGGGGCGCCGGGCCGTCAGGGGCGGCGGGCGGCGCCGAAGGTGCGGCGGTAGGCGCCGGGGGTGGTGCCGAGCGCGGCGTGGAAGCGGCGGCGCAGGTTGACGGCGGAGGCCAGGCCGACCCGGGCGGCGACGGCCTCCACCGGCAGGTCGGTGCCTTCCAGCAGGGCGCGGGCGGCGTCGATGCGCCGGGCCAGCAGCCACTGGCCGGGGCTGGTGCCGAGCTGCTCGGCGAAGCGCCGGGCCAGGGTGCGGGCGGAGAGTCCGGCGCGGGCGGCGAGCCCGTCCAGGGTCAGCCGCTCCCCCAGCCGCTGCTCGGCCCACTCCAGCAGCGGGGCCAGCGACTCGTCCGCCCGGGCGGGCGTGGGGGCGGCGGCGTACTGCAGCTGGCTGCCCTCACGGTGCGGGGGCAGCACCATGTGCCGGGCGACCTGGGCAGCGTAGGCGGCACCGTGGTCGCGGCGCAGCAGGTGCAGGCACAGGTCGATACCGGCGCCGGAGCCGGCGCTGGTGGCGACGTCGCCGTGGTCCACGTACAGCACGTCCCGGTCGACCTCCAGGGCCGGGTGCTGGGCGGCGAGTTGGGCGGTGCGGCCCCAGTGGGTGGTGGCGCGGCGCCCGTCCAGCAGTCCGGCCTGGGCCAGGACGAAGGCGCCGGTGCAGATGGAGACGATCCGGGCGCCGCGGGCGTGGGCGGTGCGCAGCGCGTCCAGGACGGCGGGCGGGGCGGGTGCGCCGGGCGGCTGCCAGCCGGGGACGACCACGGTGTCGGCCCGTTCCAGGGCGGTCAGGCCCTCCTCGACCAGCAGCGGGACGCCGAGGGTGGTGGGCAGCGGGCCGGGGTGCTCGGTGCACAGCGTGAGGTCGTAGTACGAGGGCAGCCCGGCGCGTTCGGTGCCGAAGGCCTCGGCGGCGCAGGCGAGTTCGAACGGCGACTGGGGTACGCCGAGCAGGGCCACCACCTGGTGGCGGGGCGGTGTCGTGGCGGCGGCGTCCATGGCAGGAATGTACCTGAGGATGTCTTTCAGGACACTGGGGCGGCTGGGGTCCGGGCGGCCACAGTGGGGGCATGAACGACGACGACGCACTGAACGACGGACTGAAGACGGCCCTGCTCGCGGAGGAGGTGGACCCGGTCGAGGTCGCACCGGGGATCGTGCGGCGCCGGCTGACCGCCACCGGGTACGCCCGCGCCTGGCTGATCGACTTCGCACCGGGCAGCCGGTGGCCGGAGGTCGACGTGCACGACACCGAGGAGCGGTACTACGTGCTCAGCGGCGAGGTGATCGAGGGCGGGGAGCGCCACCCGGCGGGCAGTTACGTGGTGTTCGCGCCGGGCAGCCGGCACCGGCCGCGCACCGAGACCGGGGCGCGGATCCTCGGGATCACCCTGTCCGCCGCCTGACGGGGGCGGGCGCCGGCCGGCCGTGGACGGTCCCGCAGTCCCCGCCGCACTACGCGGCGCTGCCCAGGCTGTGGCGGGCGGCTGCTGGGCGCCGCCCGCCGTCAACTCCCCTGCCGCCGCCCGCACTTGGCCGGACGGCAGCAGGGGTGCTCGGCGGGCGGCTTTCGCGGGTGGGCCTGCGGCCCCGCCGGGGTCAGGCGTGGGTGATCTCGACCGAGTCGATCACCACGGCCTGCGCCGGGCGATCGCCGTCGGTGGGGGCGGCGGCGATCGCGTCCACCACGGCCTTGGAGGCGGCGTCGGCGACCTGGCCGAAGATGGTGTGCTTGCGGTTGAGGTGGGTGGGGGTGCCCACCGTGATGAAGAACTGCGAACCGTTCGTCCCCGGGCCGGAGTTGGCCATCGCCAGCAGGTACGGCCGGGTGAAGAACAGCTCCGGGTGGAACTCGTCCGGGAAGGCGTAGCCGGGCCCGCCGGTGCCGGTGCCGGTCGGGTCGCCGCCCTGGATCATGAAGCCCTTGATCACCCGGTGGAAGGTCGTGCCGTCGTAGTACGGGCCGCTGCCCGGCTCCCCGGTGCGCGGGTCGGTGTACTCCTTGGCGCCCTCGGCGAGTTCGACGAAGTTGCGGACCGTCTTCGGCGCGTGGAACGGGAACAGTTCCAGCCGGATCGGGCCCGCCGTGGTGTGCAGGGTGGCGAACCGGGCGTTGGCCACGGGTGTCTCCATTCTTCGTCGGTCCTGTTCGGTGTTCGGGTGGTGGGCATCCTGGCACATGGGAGGATTCGTGGCCGAACCGGTAGGGGAAGTGGAGGTGGCGCCGTGGTGGTCGGAACGGTGCTGGTCGGGGTGCTGGTGCTGGTGCTCGCCGGGTGCGGGTGCATAGTGTGGGCCGCGCGCGGCGGGCCGGGCTGGGTGCGCGCGGTGGCGGCGGTGACGCTCGGCGCGGGCGACCTGCTGCGCGGCGCGGAGCGGCGCCGGCGGCGGCGCAGGCAGCGGGAGCGGTGGCTCCTGGGCCGGAACAGCAGCGGCGAGGGCGGCGGGGACGGGAGCTGAGGCGTGACGGACGGACAGCAACTGCGACGGACCTTCGAGGTCGGGCTGGCCGAGGCCCTGGCCGGGCACGGGGTGGCGACCTGCCTGGGTCTGGACGAGCCGACCGAGGAGGCGCTGTGGGCGGTGTACGACGCCGCGACCGGCCACCGCACCGGCCCGGGGACGGTCGAGGAGCTGGTGGCGGCAGCCCGCCGGACCTTCGAGGGGCAGCTGGACGGCAGCAACGCGGCGCGCTGGCGCGAGCAGCTCGCGAAGAAGTTCGCCGAATATGGGTACTGAGCCGGAGGCGCCGAGCCGGGGGCACTGAGCCGAAGGCGCTGAGCCGGAGGCACTGAGCGGGGGCCGGACGCGGCGTGTCCCCGGCCGCCGTGGTGGGCACGGCGGCCGGGGACACGAGCGGGCGTCGGCCCTCGGTGTGTCAGCCCTCGGCCTGTCAGCTCTCGGTGCGTCAGCTCTCGGCGGAGCGGCGGCGCGAGAGCGCGACCAGCGCCGCGCCCGCGGCGAGGGCGGCGGCGGCGCCGCCCGCCTCCCAGCCCAGGCCCTCGGTGCCGGTGGCGGCGAGCGAGCCGGTGCCGGCGCCGGTGCCCGTGGTGCCGGTCCCGGTCAGGGCGGCCGGCTGGACGGTCTGCGGCTGCTGGGCGCCCTGGTCCTGCTGCCCGGCGGGCTTGTCGCCCGGCTTCTCGGCGGGCTTGTCGGCGGGCTTGTCGGCGGGCTTGTCCGCCGGCTTGCCGGCGGCGGCCTCGTCCGCGGCGCGGGCCGTGGCCCAGCCCTCGGCGAGGAACTTGGCGATGTCGGCGTCGCTGCCCTCCATCGCCGTGCCGGCCGCCGCGCGCACGGCCGGGCCGCCGGTCTCCATCAGCTGCGAGACCTTGACGCGGTTGTCGGAGGCGCGCAGCTTGGGCAGGTCGCGCAGGAACTGGGCGACGTCGGCCGGGGTGCCGGCGAGCGCCTTCTTGGCGGCGTCGAGGGTGTGCGGGCCGGTGTTCTGGTCGGACAGCGCGACGAAGAGCGCGACGCGGTCGTCCGAGGCCTGGGCGGCGGGGTAGCCCTCCGCGAGCCACTTCGCGACCTCCGCGTCGCTGCCGTCCATCGCCTTGTTGGCGCCCTCGCGCACCTCGCGGCCGCCGGAGGCGAGCAGCTGGGAGACCTTGACCCGGTTGTCGTCGGCGCGCTGCCTGGGCAGCTCGGCCTCCAGGAAGTGCCGCAGCTGGGCGGCGCCGCCCTTGAGGGCCTTCTCCCCCGTCTCGCGCACGCCGCGGCCGGTGTTCGGGTCGGCCAGGATCTTCTGGATCTCGGCGCGGTCGCGCTGCTCCTGCCCCTCGGGGGCCTCGGGGCGGCTGCTGTCGCCCGGGCCGCCGTTGACGCCGTCGTCGCCGGGGGTGACGTCCGGGGTGGAGCCGGAGGCAGTGTCAGGACCGGAGAGCCCGGTCGGCCGGGGGGCGTCGGCGGCGGAGGCCGAGGAGGGGAAGAGGACGGCGGGCGCCAGGACCGCGGCGGCGACGACGGTGGACACCCGGGGCAGCTTCATGCGGGCAGACCTGTTTTTCCTGTCAACGACCCGGCCCTGAAAGGACCGGGCTTGAGGTTAACCATGTGTCCGATGAGTCGCCCCACCGGTGGTCACCTCGTCTCAGCAGCGCTAGACGCTGCCGGGGCGGTTGACTGCGCCCCGCTGCCACGCATCAGCCGCGCGGTGGCGGATGTTGCGGGAGCCGTTGATGTCCGCGTGCATGGTCGTCCCGCAGGCACGGCACGCGAACGTCGCTTGATCCACTCGGTTCTGTCTGTGGGTGTGCCAGCAAACGGAGCACTGACGGGAGGTGTAGGCCGGGTTGACGTGCACGACCGGGACTCCGGCGCGCTGGGCCTTGTACTCCACGAAGGCTCCGAGCTGGGCGAACGCCCAGGAGTGGAGGCGGTACCGCTGGTCGTGCTTGGCCTTGACCCTCTCGCGGATGCCCGTGAGGTCTTCCAGGGCGATCCCGCGAGAGGCGCGTTCAGCGGTGGTGACGATGGTCTTGGAGATGCGGTGGTTGGTGTCGGTGGCGAACCGCTGCTCACGGCGGCGGATCGCCTTCAACCGGCGCTTGGCGTTCTTGGTCTTCTTTGCCTGCAACTTGGCGGTCAGGGCGCGCATGCGCTTGCGGTAGCGCTCCAGACGGCGCCCGGACATGACCGTGCCGTCGGAGGTGGTGGCGATGTTGACGATCCCAAGGTCCACCCCGAGCCAACCGGCCGGTTCGCGGACCGCAGGTTCGGGGATGTCGCAGGTCGCGAACAGGTACCAGGACCCATCGCGAAACACCAGATCGGATTCGCCCTGCCGGTGGTCGGCAATCATCTTGAGCGTGTCCGGAGAGCAGCGGAACCCGATGCCCTTCAACCGCCGGGCCATTGTCCAGATGGACACGGTCTTCGTGTCGGTGTTCCACGTCAGCATCCGGTCATCGAAGGGCTGCGCCGCATCGTCACGGAAGCTGATCGGCTTGGACTCGGCCTTGTTCCGTCGCTTCGACCCTTTCGGCCCCAGGTTCCCGGCCTTGAGGTTCGCCCGCAACGTGGCGTAGGCGTCGCACACCTTCTTCACCGACCTGACAGCGGCCTGCGCTCCCAGGTGGTATTCGTTCTTGACATGTCGGTACACCAGCGGCTGCAAGCCGTTGCGCCGGATCTCCTTCTTCTCGAAAGCGACGCGAGAGATGTGGTTCGCGGCCCGGTTGCACGCGCGTAGCGTCGCGGCAAGCGCGTCGGCCTGATACGGCGACGGCTCCAGCTTCACCCGGGCAACGATCTTCACGCGAAAGAACGTAGTTCCCGCAAAATCGAAAACTCAAATCGGGAGGTCAGAGCACACGGAAGAGAACTCCGCCGCTTCGCGGCTCCGATCCAAGGAGCCGATTCCTCCCGGGGCTGAGGCCCCGGGCCTCCTCGGCAGAATCAGGTGAAGAGATCTTGAACGCCCGACAGCATAGGCCCCTTTTTGCTATTGCCATACCAGGTATTTGCCGCCCCTCCCGGACCGGACCGAACCGTCCCGGCGGACGTCACCGCGGACGTTACGGCGGACGTCACCGCGGACGTCACGGCCTGTCAGCGGCACGCTCTAGGGTGGAGGCGTGAGCTTTCATCTCGTCGTCGGACACGGGCCCGCCGGGGCCGCCACCACCCGCCTGCTGGCCGAACAGGGCCACGAGGTCCGGGTCGTCACCCGTACCGGGCGCCCCGCCGCCCCCGCCGACGGCGTCGAGCACCTCGCCCTGGACGCGAGCGACCCGGCCCGGCTGGCCGAGGCCGCGCGCGGGGCCGTCGCGATCCACGGCTGCGCCGCGCCGCCGCTGCCGCAGTGGGCCGGGCGGTGGCCCGCGCTCGCCTCCGCGCTGTGCGCGGCCGCCGAGGACAGCGGGGCCGTGCTGGTGATGCTCGGCAACCTGTACGGCTACGGCCCGGTGGACCGTCCGATGACCGAGGACCTCCCGCTCGCCGCCACCGGCCCCAAGGGCCGGGTGCGCGCAGCGGCCTGGGAACAGGCCCGGGCCCTGCACGAGGCCGGGCGGATCCGCGCGGTCGAGGTGCGGGCCTGCGACTTCTTCGGCCCCGGCGTCACCGACGGCGGCCACCTCGCCTCCCGCGCCGTGCCCGCCCTGCTCAAGGGCCGCCCGGTCGCCGTCCTCGGCGACCCGGACGCCCCGCACAGCTGGACCTACCTGCCGGACGTGGCCCGCGCCATGGTCGAGGTCGCCGCCGAGGAGAGCGCCTGGGGCCGCCCCTGGCACGTCCCCACCGCCCCCGCCCTGCCGGTGCGCACCATGGTCGAGCGCCTGGCCGCCGAGGCCGGCACCGGCCCCGTCCCGGTGCGCCGCCTCTCCCCCGTCCTGCTCGGCGCGGCCGGCCTGTTCTCCCCGCTGCTGCGCGAACTGCGCGAGACCCGCTACCAGTTCGACCGCCCCTTCGTCATCGACTCCTCCGCGTACGAGGCCGCCTTCACCGTCCGCGCGACCCCGCTGGACGAGCAGGTCGCCGCGACCGTCGCCTGGTGGCGCGAGCGCTCGTAGGCGGGCCCGGGGGCTCAGTGGCCCCTTGAGTCAGTGCCCCTTGAGTCAGTTCCCCTTGAGTCAGTGCCCCGTGAGCTTGTCCGCGCCCCGGTAGCCGGCCGGCACGCCCTCGGCGATGATCGCGTCGGCGACCATGTGGCGGGTGCGCAGCGGCAGGATCTCCCGGTAGGCGGGCGAGTCGTACCAGGCGCGGGCGCTCCCGTAGTCGGGGAACTCGATCAGGATCAGCCCGAGCTGGCCCCAACTGCCCTCCAGTGTCTCGAACTTGCCGCCGTGGACGACGAAGTGCCCGCCGAACTCGTCGAGGGTGGCGTCGATCCGCTCCAGGTACTCCTCGATGTCGGGGCAGCTCTGGACGGAGTGGACCTGGGCGAGGGCGTAGGCGGTCATGTGCTGCTCCCGTGGCGGTGTCAAAGGGGGGTTCGTCGTGCTGACGTCTCCGACGGTAGGGCTCGGCAGGGGCCCGCCGAATCCGTCACGCATCAGTAGGGATGACGTAGCCGGGCGAGGGCGGGGCGGGGGGTGCGCGGGGGTGCGCGGGGGGTCCGAGAAAGCTCGGATACCGGTGGGTGACGGGTTCCTGACAGTCTGGGTGCCGGTCGGCCGGCCGTACCGCCTCTGCCCCGTACCGCCTCTGCCCCCGTACCCCCTCGATCTGGAGATCCCTTGCGCTCGCTCATCCGACGCATCGTCCTCTCGGCCGCGCTCGCCCTGGGCGGCCTGGCACTGGCCCCCGGTGCCGCCTCGGCCGACACCCCCGCGACGGTCCTGTTCAACCAGGCCTCCGAACGCTGTCCCGACGGCGCGGTGTGGGACACCCAGGACATGCACCCCTGCGCGCCCTCGAACAACCCGGGCACGTGGGTGTTCACCCCGGTCCCGGGCTGGACCGGCGTCTACACGATCAACAACGAGGCCGACAGGCGCTCCTGCCTGACCGCCTCCGACAGCCGCCCCAGCGGCTACCAGTGCTACGCGAACCAGACCAGCCAGATGTGGCGGATCACCCCCTACACGGCGCCCGGCCAGAACGCGAAGTACGACATGGTGGGGGTGCGGATCCAGAACGTGTCCAGCTCGCTGTGCCTGGACAACACCGAGAAGAACTTCGGTGGCTGGAAGCTCTACATGTTCGGCTGCAACGACGGCGCCTACCAGCAGTGGAACATCTACCGCAGCAGCTACGAGGCCCTGTTCGGCCCGGTCGGCGCCCACAAGGGCATGACCTGGGCGACCCTGGAGCAGCGCGCCGACAACGTGGTGCACGTCGGCTACGACACGGCCAGCGACCCGTACCAGGGCGACACCCCGGCCGGCAGCCGGCTGCCGGTGCTGTGCCTGCGCAAGGACGGCCGCCCCGCCCCGGCGGGCGTGCCCACCAGCGGCTTCCACAGCTGGGCCGGCGGCGAGGTGAAGGCCACCGCGCCGGTGCCCGGCACCCAGCTGAGCAGCCGGGCCACCGCCGACCAGCTGTGCGCGGCCTCGTTCGGGGCGGGCTTCCGGATGGCGGAGTTCCACGACGCGTCGGGCTGGGGGCTGTGGGCCAACGGCACCCTGCCGACGCAGACCAGGTTCTGGACCGCGATCGACGACCAACCGGCCAACCCGTGGAGCTGACCGCCTCGGCGGCGCGTCACGGGTGATCGGGGGCGGGGGCGGGTGCCGAGCAGTGGCACCCGCCCCCGAATTTTTCGGTCACCCTCGGCCTGCTCCCGGCCATTCGTTCGTACGTCCACCGGCAACGGGGGCCCGTTTCCCTAGCCTTCGGTCCGTGGCCAAACGACGCGACATCGAGCGGGAAGTGCTGGGCACCATCGGCGAACTGGCGGCCTCCCGGCTGCCCACGGCCGAGCTGTTCGGGGAGCTGCACGCCCTGCTCCGGGGCCCGCTCGGTTTCGACGGCGGGTGCTGGCACGGCACCGACCCGGTCACCGGGTTCCCCACCTCCACCGTCGCCTCCGGCCTCGACCCCGCCGGCTTCGAACAGGCCGTCCGCCTGGAGCTACAGGGCGAGGACGCCACCACCTTCGAGGCCATCCGCGCCGCCGGGCAGCGGGTGCAGAGCGTCGGCCGCGCCACCGACGGCCACCCCGAACGCAGCGTCCGCTACCGGGAGTTGCTCCAACCCTGCGGCTACGGCGACGAACTGCGGATCAACTTCGACCTCGGCGGCGGCCGCTGGGGCAGCGCCGCGTTCATGCGCGAGAACGGCCGCGACCCCTACGACCTGCCCGAGCTGCGTCTGGCCGCCCGCATCGCCACCCCGGTCGGCGCCGCCCTGCGCGCCGCCCACCGCGCCTCGCTGCGGCCCACCCGCACCGCCCCGCCCGCCCCCACCCCGGCCGTCGCCGTCCTGGACGCCCACGGGCGGCTGCGCTCCGCCGACGCGGCGGCCCGCGACCTCATCTCCCGGATGGCCGAACCCGGCGGCCTCGTCCCGGGCGTGCCCAGCGGCTTCCTCACCGTGGCCCGCCAGGCCGCCCGCACCGGCCGCCCGGCCGAGGTCCGGGTGTGCACCCCGGACGGCCAGTGGCTCGCCCTGCACGCCACCGCCCTCGACGGCCCCTCCGACGGCGTCGCCGTCATCGCCACCCCCGTCTCCCCCGTCCAGCACCTGCCGCTGGCCGTCCTCGCCCACGGCCTGTCCCCGCGCGAACAGCAGGTCGCCCTCCACGCCGTGCGCGGCACCAGCACCAAGGACATCGCCGCCCTCCTGCACCTGACCGTCCCCACCGTCCAGCAGCACGTGGGCGCCATCCTCGACAAGACCGGCACCCGCACCCGCCGCGAACTCGTCACCCTCCTGATGGCCGGCCACCTCCCCACCCTCGGCCTGCCACCGGCGTGACGGGGTGCGGTCCGTACGCCCTGACGGTTCGGGTAGCATCCGCCCAGCTCGAACACATGATCATGCGAACGGGGTGGGACGAATGCCGCAGGAAGACGGCAACGGCAGGACGACGAAGCGGCGCCGGCAGGCCCTCGCCGTCGCGGCGGGGGCGTGCGTCCTCGGCGCGGCCGGCCTCGGCGGGGCCCTGCTGCTCACCGGCTCGCACGGCACCACCGCCCCGGCGGCGCAGGACGCGGCGGCCACGTCGAGCCCCTCCCCCGCGGCCTCGCCGTCCGCCACGCCGTCGGCCTCCCCCTCGACCCCGGCCGAGGCGCCGACGACTCCCCCGGCACCGGTGGAGACCGGAACGCCCACGGTCGTCCCCGCAGCCGACCAGGCCGAGGACGGGGCCGAGGCCACGCCCGAGCCCGCCGCCACCAAGCCGGCCCCGGCCCACCCCCGCACCACCCAGGCCCCGGCCGCCCCGGCTCCGGCGAAGAAGCAGCCCGCAGCCGAGCAGCCACCCGCCCCCGAGCACACCGTCCCGCCCAGGCCGGTGCCCGAGGCCCCGGCCCCGGTGCGCACCGACACCCCCTGCCCGCCCGGACAGGCCATCACCTACGCCGGCTGCCGCCCACTCGGCCCGGTCATCACCCTGGGCCCCACCACCCCGCACGGCTGACCACCCCGGGGCCGGGCATCAGGGCCGACGGGGGATCACGGCGAGAGCGAGCGCTACACGTCGGGGCCCATCGACCGGTCCATGAACTCGTCGGCGTCGGGGACCTCACCCGCCAGGACGGCGGCGAGGAGCGCAGGACGTGGTGGTAGGGCGGTGACGACGGTGGCCACCCAGCTCCCGAGTGTCGCCGACCCGAGCCACTGGGTCATCGACCGCAAGGCTCCGGCGGCGACCCTCCCCCAGGTCAAGGTGCCCGCGCACGCCGCACCGACCCGGCAGTCGCCGGAGCGGCCGGCCGACGTCTTCGGGGAGGTCCGCGATGTGGCCTACCACGGGCAGCTCTGTGGCACCGACGTGATCGACGCGAACAGCGGTCCCGGCCCCATGACCTTGACGCTGACCCAGACCCGTTCGACGGCGACCCAGTGGACGGCGAGCGCGTCGATCGACGTGTGGAAGATCTCTGCCGGCGTCGGCTTCAACGTGACCGACACCATCACCAACACCGAGTCCGGCTCCTACACGGTTCCGGCCGGGAAGTTCGGCAACCTGCAGGCGTACCAGCTCTTCGACTACTACACCTACAGCATCTACGACACCCAGGTCGGCGCCTACATCGGCGACGGGGAAGTGAAGAAGCCAGTAGGGTTCTGCTACAACAGCTGGACGAACTAGGAGAGTTGAGTACATGCGGCGATCCAGTCGGTTCCTGGGGGCGGCGAGTCTCGTCGCTACAGCCGTCCTCGCGGCTGCGTGTACCGACGACGGGACAGCGCCGGCGCCTCAGCAGGAAAGCGGTCCCTGGTTCCTGGAGGCGACGGCCGCCGCACCGGCGGATGCCGTCGTCCAGCGCAGTATCGACGCTCCGCCCGCCAAGGGCACCGCCAAGATCCTCGGCATCGCCGATGTCTCGGGCACCAGCGTCGTCCTCGCCGTCAGGAACGGCACCTGCCAGGTGGCAGTCCTGCCGGACGGGCTGACCGATCCGACCGCCACCGCTCCCGATTCCGTCGGAGCGCCGCGTCCCACTGCCAGTTCCTTCGCGGACACACACGTGGATTTCCCCGGGAATGTTCTTGCCGGAACATACACCCAGGCGTCCGCTCAGCTGAGCCCCTTCAAATTCACGGCCCTCGGCTGTGGTGAGAAGGCTATGGCGGTCAGGCTGGAAGGGGCCGGAAAATCCGCTGAGGCACGGAAGAAGGCCGGTGACTCGCTCCGTTTGTGGAAGAACGGGGCAGATCTGGTTCTGGCTGTCGGAACCCCTGAGGCAGTTCATCAGGCCCCGACGTCTGGATGATCGTCGCGCGAAGGCGGAGGGTGCACTCCCGTGGGAGTGCACCCTCCGCCTTCGCATCCGCGGGCCCGTCAGTGATCCACAGCAGCGGCTGCGTGCCCGCCCCCTCGTCCCCGACGACGGGACGGCCGGTCGGCAGCGAGGCGGGCGGGGCGACATCGAAAGGCCAGGTCATGCGGTGAACCGTATGGGCGGACGCTGACAGGGGCCGGCCGGTGATGGTCAGTCGGGGCGCTGGCCGTGGAGGAGGAGCGGGAGGGCGTGGCCGGTGAGGGCCTCGGCGGTGCGGGCGGCCTGGGAGGGGGCCATGTGGTTGGGGAGTTCGTGGACGGGGACGAAGCGGGCGCCGAGCAGGCGGCTGCGCTTCTGCGGCGGGACGGTGATCGGGTGTTCGTCGCGCAGGGTGCCGCCGTCGAAGACGACGTTGAAGCGCTCCAGGTAGCGGTCGGAGGGGGTGTAGTCCAACGCCACGGCGTGGGTGAGCCTGAGGATGATGCCGGTCTGGGCCTGCAGGTGGCGGGCGGCGGCGCGGTGCGGGGGCTCGTTCACCTTGCCGGCGCCGCCGGGCAGGATCATTCCGTCCAGGTAGTCCGGGTCGACCAGGAGGACGTCGCCGCGCTGGTTGCGGACGAGAACGAGGCAGCCGAGCCGGCAGATGGGGGGCTTGGCGAGCAGGCGGGGGTCGTGCACGGGGAGTTCACTTCCTGAGAGCGCAGAACAACAGGAGGGCGAAGCAGGCCCACCACAGCAGGCGGGCGAGGAGTTCAGTCGTCATACGTGAGGCGCTCGTAGCGCAGCCCCTTGCGGAGCAGGTCGACAATCCGCAGGAGGTCGAGGGGGCGGGCGGTGAGGTGCAGCAGGTACTCGCAGGTGGAGCGGCCGGTGTCCCAGTCCACCTCCAGGGTCGGCAGGTTGACCCGGCCCAGGGCGAGGACGGTGGTGAGGTCGTCCAGGACGGCGGCGGCCTGCCGGCGCTGCTCGGCCGTGATGCGGGAGAGGGTCACTGCTCCCCCGGACGCTTGTGCACCTCGAACAGGCGCCAGGCCGAGAAGGCCTCGGTGAAGGAGGAGAAGCCACTGCGCTCACCGTCGGGCCTGCACAGCCACGCCCCGGTGCACTCGTTGCGCACCCGGTAGCACCGGGCCTCGGTGTCCCACCGGACACCGTAGCCGTGGAGGCGGGGGGCTTGGTCTTGGGCCATGGCAATGACCTTCCGCAGTCGATGTTTCACGTTCCGTAGGGGAAAGGGTTGCGGAACGGCCCCCTCCTAGGGAAGGATCTGAAGTCGCCAGTTCAGCTTGGTTCAGTTGGGAACGATCATGAACCGCAAGGAACTTGACCCCACGTCATCTCCCTTTGCCCCTCTCGGCATCAGGCTCCGTCGCTACCGCGATGCGGTCGGGATGTCTCAGGCCGAGCTCGGAGCGGCCATCTCCTACTCCGATGCCTACATCTCCAGCATCGAACGCGGCATCCGTCGGCCCAGCCGACGCTTCGTGGAGCTCGTGGACAAGGTCTTCAACACCGGCGGCACGCTCGCCCTGATGCTCGACCAGCTCGAACACAGCATCTTGATAGAGGGATTCCCCGAGTACGCCGAGCGGGAGGCCGAGGCAACGACGATCCGGCTATTTCAGATCGGGGTCGTCTCAGGACTGCTCCAGACCCTGGAGTACGCCACCGCTTATGAGCAAGCCTTCGTCCGACGCGGAACTGTCACCCAGCAGCAGGCCGACGAGCGCCTACGCTTTCTCCTAGCCCGTCAGGAGAAGATCAACCGGCCGTCTCCGCCGTACGTGCATGTCGTGCTCGACGAGTGGAGCCTGCGGCGACCAATCGGCGGGGCCGCCGTGATGGCTGGCCAGTTGGCTCATCTCGAAGAGGCAGCCACGTGGCCGAATATGACGATCCAGGTGGCTCCGATCAGCCTTGGAGAGAACCGGCCGTTCGCGCACCCGGTGACGCTGCTGACGATGCCGAACCGCTCGATGCTCGGCTATTCGGAGAGCCACCAGCGCGGCTACCTGGAGCGCGACGCTGAAACGCTCGCAGGCTGGGCCAGGGAGTACGATCGACTGCAGGCCGAGGCACTGCCACTGGCCCCGTCGCTCGAGCTGATCCGCTTGGTAGGGAAGGAATTTGAAAGTGCATCTTGACCTCTCCGACGCTCGCTGGCGCAAGAGCTCGTACAGCGGCGGCGGCGGCGAATGCATCGAGGTTGCCGACGGGTTCACCGGTGTCACGCCCGTCCGCGACTCCAAGGACCCCCACGGCCCGGCCCTCGTCTTCCCCGCCGCCGCCTGGCAGTCCTTCGTGACCGCCGTCCGCACCGGCGAGTTCGACGCCCGCTGACCCCAGCAGTCAGCCCCGCCGCCCCGGCCCCCGGGGCGGCGGGGCCGTCTCCACTCCTCTGCCAGGTTCAACTCCCCCGGCCACCGCGACTCCAGGGGGTGATCCACGAGTGATCCGGCCGAACCTCCTCCAGCCGAACATCAAGACCGGCCACGACCGGGAAGTCCTCGCCGTCTACCCGTACCGGTCTGCCTGCCCGCGATCGGTCTGGGCGCAGCTGATCGCCGAGGCGCGGTCCGAGGTCTTCCTCGCCGGGTACACCAACTACTTCGTCTGGCTGGAGCAGCCCGAGTTGCTGCAGACCCTCCGCCGCAAGGCCGGGAGCGGGTGCCGGATCCGCTTCCTGCTCGGCGATCCGGATTCCGACACGACCCGCGAGCGTGAGCGGATCGAGGACGTGGCCCTCACCGTCTCGACCCGCATCAGGGTCACGCTGGAGAGCCTGGCCAAGCTCTCCGGCGTCGAGGGGGTCGAGGCCCGTTTCAGCGCCCCGGAGGACGGCCCGAACCATGTCGGCCTCTCCGTCTTCCGCTTCGACGAGCACGCTCTCGTCACCCCTCACCTCGCCCGGACGGTCGGCCACGACTCACCTCTGATGCACCTGCGGCGCAGCGGGGAGAACGGCCTCTTCGACCGCTTCGCCGAGCACATCGAGGAGCTCTGGTCCCGGGGCCGCGACATCCGCACCGCCCCGGTGGACGCATAGGAAGTCGGACCCGCCGACTTCCCACTCCCCCAGGAGGGAACCGCCATGAACCCCAACTCCCCCATCACCTGGCGCAAGAGCTCGCACAGCACCGACGGCGGCCAGTGTGTCGAGGTCGCTCCCGGTTTTCCGAACGTGATGCCCGTCCGCGACTCCAAGGACCCCCACGGCCCAGCGCTCGTCTTCCCCGCCGCCGCCTGGCAGTCCTTCGTGACCGCCGTCCGCACCGGCGAGTTCGACGCCCGCTGACCCCAGCGCCTTTAGCCCCGCCGCCCCGGCCCCCGGGGCGGCGGGGCCATCTCCACTCCTCCGCCTCGGGCGAGGTAGTCGCCTATGAGCGCCTGGCGAACTGGCGGATCGCGAGGTCCGCCGCGGCAAGGAGTTCGTCACGAGGGACGCCGAGGTTGGACTGGACGGACAGGCCGTGCCAGACGGCCTGGACGAGTCCGGTGAGCGCGCTCACCGAGGCGTCGGGGGGTAGTTGCCCCTCTTCTGCCGCCTGCTGAACGCGGGCCAGGAGTGTGCGCTCGTTGTCCTGGTGGAGAGCGGCAATGTACGTGCGGACGTCGATGGTCTCCGCACTGTCGGCCAACACGGCGCTGGTGACGAGGCATCCGGGATGATGATCGGCAGGCTGGGTGAACTCGTAGACCGAGTGAGTCAGGATGTGTTCTACGACCAGGCGGATGTCGCGTTCGCCGGCGGCCTGTCGGTAGATCTCGCGGTAGCGCTCCGCGTAGGTCTTCACCGCCTCTTCGAACAAGCCTGCCTTGCTGCCGAAGGCGGCGTAGAGGCTGGATGTGGAGATCCCGAGCGCGTGGGTGAGGGCCCGCGTCGAGGTGCCCGAGTAGCCGCTTTCCCAGAAGAGGCGTGCTGCGGAGAGGACGGCTTGCTCGCGGTCGAAGGCGCGGGGTCGGCCAGGGTGCAGCGTGGACATGGCTTGCATTATAGAGCACCCGCTCCATAATAGAATTATGGAGCGAACGATTCAGAAAACAGTGGCCGTGTCTCCGGAGAGCTGGGTCACGATCGACGTCTACGGCGATGCGGATGCGCCGGGCCTCGTGATGGTGCCCGGAGTCATGAGCGACGCACACACCTGGCGCCACGTCGCCCGTGAGATCCACGCCTGGCCGTCGGTCACTGTCGTCAACCGGCGCGGACGAGTACCGTCGGGTCCGCTGACCCGCGCCTACACGCTCCAGACGGAGATCGCCGACTTGGTTGCGGTGCTGAACGAGGTCCAGGGCGCGGAAGCACTCTTCGGCTGGAGCTACGGCGGCCTGATCGCCCTGATGGCAGCAGGGGAGCATCCGGTCCGGCAGGTCATCGCGTACGAACCTGTGATTCGCCCTTTCGCACGCGACGCGCTGCCCGCGCTGGCGGTTGCCGCTGATGACCAGGACTGGGATCGCAGCGTCGAGATCGTCAACACGGACATCTCAGGGTTTCGCAACGAGCATGTCGAAGCCCTGCGCGCGGATCGGCAGGGCTGGTCGGTGCTGCGGCGCTTGAGCGAGCCGCTTCATGCGGAGCTGGCCGCACTCAACGCGTCGCCGGCTCCGGAGAAGCTCGCGCTGCGAGCGGAGCGCACCGATCTCGTCATCGGCGAGGCCAACATCGGCTCGAGCCCCTACGGGACGGCATTCGAAAGCATTCGGCGGCGCCTGGATCAGCCCTGCACCTGGGTTCTTCCGGGACAAGGCCATCTCGCTCACATCCACGCGCCCGGAGAACTTGGCAAACTCATCGACAGCCTGGCCGGGTGCTGACGGCGGGACCTGACAGCCGGCGAGCGACCGACTGCAACGAGACGGCAGTGCGTCAGGAGTCCTACACGAAGCCCGTGCCGGCGAGACAGCCGTCGATGACATCCGGGCGGTACTGGATCATCTTGAGTCTTCGCTTCACTGCTCGGGTGATCCGGCTGAGATCGGCGGCAGCGAGGTTGCCTACGTCGCGCTTGACCAGCGACCAGATGCCCTCTTGAGGGTTCAGGTCCGTCCGGCGCATACGTCGGCAACCGGAACACCGTGAGCCAGTCGGTGTTGGCCTCGAAGAACTCCCGCAGCGGCGCCACCAGGTGCATGCGCAGGTTGTCCCAGGGGATGGCGCTCGCGGCGCCGCCAGTTTGGTGAAGGAGTCCGTGCGCGATCCCAGCCCTGCGGGTCGTCCTCCCATAGCCCCGCAACGCTCCTGCCACGAGCGCCAGTTGCCGGTGGTCAGCCGCGCACGTGCAGCCCGAAGCCGGTGCGGCCGGCGGGCTCGAGTCCCTCCTTCAGGTGCAGCGAGGGGATCTCGTAGTCGCCGAGGTTCTGGCGCCGGAACGCGATCGGCTCGGTCGACTCCAGGGTGAGCAGGCGCTGTTCCCAGGCCTTGGCGACGTCCTGGTAGTCCGCGCCGGTCATCCGGTCGGTGCCGTACAGCACGAACGGCGGCAGCACCTCGATGCCCGGGTAGTAGAGGATGCCGTGCTGGATCGGGAACAGCAGGTCGTCGATCGGGCCGTTGATCCCGCGGGCGGCGTAGTGCGACTGCGGGCCGCCGGTGGTCACCGACAGCAGCGCCCTTCGGCCCGCGAGGGTGCCCTCGCCGAAGCGCTCGCCGTACTTGGTGTCGCTGTGTTCGCCGACGCCGTACGCGAAGTGGTACGTGAACACCCGGTCCACCCAGCCCTTGAGGATCGCGGGCATCGTGTACCACCACAGCGGGAACTGGAAGATGATCGTGTCGGCCCACAGCAGCTTCTCCTGCTCGGCGCGGACGTCCGCGGTGAGCGTCCCGGCGTCGAAGGCCCGGCCGGAGTCCAGGGCGACCTTCAGCGGACTCGAGGCCTGGGGGCCGTAGTCCGCGGCGTCCACGACCGCCTTCCAGTTCATCGCGTACAGGTCGCTCACCCGCACCTGGTGCCCGGCGGCCTCCAGGGTGGTCACCGCGAGGTCCTTGAGCGAGCTGTTGAGCGACGTCGGCTCCGGGTGGGCATGGACGATCAGCGTCTTCACGGGGGAACTCCTTCGGATCGGTTGCCTTCGATCCTGGGCGCCGCGGCGCCCGGCGTTCAGGGGCGGCCGTTCCGTCGGACGGGACTTCCTGGTAACGGCAGGACCACCCTCACGGCCCCCGCCACGGGCTCCGCCGAGGCCATACTGAGGGGCATGGACGATCTTGCGGGCTTCCTGCGGACCCGGCGCTCCCGGGTCGACCCGGCCGCCGTCGGCATCCCCACCGACAGCCGCCGCCGGGTCCAAGGGCTGCGCCGCGAAGAGGTCGCGCACCTGTCCGGAGTCAGCGTCGACTACTACGTGCGCCTGGAGCAGGGCCGTTCGACCCAGCCCTCCGAGCAGATCCTCGACGCGCTCGCCCGCGTCCTCGGCCTCGACGAGACCGAACGCGGGCACCTGCACCGGCTCGCCCGGCAGCACCGGCGGCGGGCGAAGGCGCCGGGCGGGCGGGTCCGGCCGGAACTGCTGCGCGTCCTCGACCTGGTCACCGACGCACCCGCGCTGATCGTGAACCACCGCCTGGACGTGCTCGCCGGGAACCGCCTGGCCGGACTCCTCTACGGCCGACCGATTCCGGGCCTGAACACCGCCCGGCACCTCTTCCTCGAGGAGGCCGAGCACGGCCTCTACGCGGACTGGGAGAACTGCACCCTCGACGTGGTCGGGCACCTGCGCCTGGCCGCCGGCAAGTACCCCGAAGACTCCCGCCTGGCCGCGCTCGTCGGCGAGTTGGCGATGGGCAGCGAGCGCTTCCGCCGCCTGTGGGCCCGCGCGGACGTGCGCGCCCGCACCCACGGACGCAAGGCCTACCGGCACCCGCTGGTCGGACCGCTGGAACTGCACCACGAGAACTTCGCGCTACCGGACGAATCAGGCATCGAGCTGCTGGTGCTGTCCGCGGCCCCCGGCAGCCCCGCCGAGGACGGACTGCACCTGCTCGCGCGCCTGGACACCGGCCGCGGTGACGCACACCCCGCCGTGGACGCCGCCCGGCTGCGCGGGTGACCCGACGACGCCGTGGTACCCGCTGAACGGTCCGATGCCCGTGGACGGCGAGGAGTTCTGGCCCCGGGGCGGTGACATCCGCACCGCCCCGGTGCACGCACAGAAAGTCGGACCCGCCGACTTCCCACTCCGCCGCCGCGCCGCTCCGCCCGGCCGGGGGCCGTCGGCAGGTCGGCCGGCTCCGGTCAGGATGCGGCGGGCAGCTGCGCGGCGACCTCGGCCAGGACCCGGGCGGCCGGTTCCGGGGCGGCCAGCCACTTGAGGTGGCTGCCGGGGAGCGTGCGGACGGCGTAGGGGTTCCCGGGGGTCAGGGCGTCGGCCTCGCGGATCATCCGGTCCTGCATGGCGAGCGGGATGCTGGCGTCCTCGGTCAGCCGGACGTACGTCCGGGGGATCCGCCCCCAGGTGTCGGGGCGGGCCCGGTCGTCGGGGGTGCCGGCGTCGAGGTTCTCGTCGGGCTGGAAGGTGTTGAGGAGGACCAGGAACTCCTCGTCCGTCCCGTCGGCGAACAGCGCCGCCTTGAAGGCCGCGAGGGCGTCCGGGTCGGCGGTGCGGAAGTTGGAGCGCAGCAGCCCGAGTTCGGCGGGGTTGCCGACCAGCGCGGAGGCGAGCGCGGCGGGGTCGACCGTGGCCATCTCGGGTTCGGCGTAGTAGGCGCTGACGTCGAGGTCGACGGGGCACCAGGAGGAGACGTAGACGAGGTGGTCGATCAGGTCGGGCCGCTGGTTGGCGGCGACGGTGGCCGTCAGGCCGCCGCGGCTGTGCGAGACGAGGACGACGGGCCCGTTGCGCTTGGCCCGCTCCAGGATCCCGACCAGGTGCGCGGCGTTGTCGGCGAGCGTGACGCCCTTGATCACCCCGGGCGTCGCGGCGAGTTCGGCGAGGTCCTGCGGCGCCTGGTAGGCGCGCGGGTAGGTCGCGGCGAAGCCGTGTCCCGGGAGGTCGACGGCGACCGAGCGGTGCCCGAGGAGGCCGAGTTCGGCCTGGAGCGGGGCGAAGGAGAAGGAGTTGGCGAACGCTCCGTGGACCAGGACGAACGTCGGCTGCATCTGGGCTGGGACTGCCTTTCCGGGCGGCGGCGGTGGTGTCGGCGGCGGGGCGGCGCAGCCACCGGGGTGGTGCACGAACAGCTGCCCGCTGCCGGGGATTTCACCCTACTCGGTGAAGATCATCCGCACTACCCCCGGACCGGCCGGACCGGGTCTAGGACCGGGGCCGGGGCCGACCGGACCGGGGCCGCCCCGCCACCGACCGGCCGTCAGGTCCAGGGCAGGGAGGAGCGGGTGCGCCAGTAGGCCTCGGCGGGTTCGGGCATGGCGGCGAGGGTGGCGAGGTCGTCCGGGGTGGGGGTGAGGTGGGCGGCGGCGAGGTTGGAGGCGAGCTGGGCGGGGGTGGCGGCGCCGGACAGGACGATGTCGGCCCAGGGCTGGGCGGCGGCGGCCGCCAGGGCGAGGGCGTCGGGGGTGGCGGCGGTGCGGGTGGCGAGGGCGCGCAGGGCGGCGGTGTCGTCCCCGGTGGCGTTGCGCCCGGCCAGGCGGCCGTTGGCCATGCCCTCCTTGACCACGACCAGCCAGCCGGCCCAGTGGGCCTCGGCGAGGGCGGGGGCGGCGGAGGTCTCCAGCAGGTTCCAGGTGGCCTGGACGGCACTGAACAGCGGACGGCCGTCGACGGTGACGGCCAGGGCCCGGCGGATGGCCTCGGCCTGGGCGGGGCCGCTGGTGGACAGGCCCACCCGCACGCCCTCGGCGGCGAGGGCGGCCAGGCGCCGGTGCAGGGCGGGGTCGGTGAGGGCGGGGCTGTCGGTGGTGACCGAGTGGACCAGGTAGACGTCCAGGTGGGGGCCGAGCAGGGCGCGGGTCTCGCGGATCTGCCGGTCGTACACCGCCGTCGAGTGCTCCTTGACCTCGTGCGCGGTGACGCCGGTGGTGCGCCAGTCGGCCGTGTAGGTGTAGCCCCACTTGCTGCCGACCGTCACCTCGGCGGCGGCCTCCGGGTGTTCGGTGAGCCACTGGGCGAGGAACTCCTCGGCACGGCCGTAGGAGCGGGCGGTGTCGAAGTAGCGCACCCCGGCGGCGTAGGCGGCGTCGAGGAGGGTGTGGGTGCGCTCGCGCAGGGCCTCGACGGTGCGTTCGGCGGGCAGGTCGGCCGCGCGTCCGAGGGTGATGTAGCCGGGCCGGCCGACCGCCGCGGTGCCCAGGCCGAGCCGGGCCCGGGCCGGGGCACCGGGGACGGAGGCGGGGGCGGTGGCGGCGGGATCGGTCGGCATGCTGGCTCTCCTCGGGTGGCGCGACGGTGCTCACCTGGGACTTTAGACCGTCGGCAGCGGAGCCCGGGCCTGGGCGGACGGGGCCGGGGTGCACGGGGCGGGCTGGGCGGACGGGGCCGGGGCGGGCTGGGCGGCCGACTGGTCCAGGCGCAGCACGAAGTTGACGTAGCCGGGCGGTTTGCCCGGCCAGTGCCGGTCGTTGCTGGTGAGCAGCCGGCTGCGCACGCCGTCGCGTTCGGTGAGCGGTCCGGCGGTGGTGCGCAGGTTGGGTTGCCAGTCGCGGCCGCGCGGGCGGTGTTCCAGGGTGAGGGTCCAGCTCTCGCCGTCCACTTCCAGGACGGCGCCGGGCCGGCCGGGCAGCACCCGGGTGCCGGACGGGCCGCGGACGACCGCCCGTTGGTCGAAGTCGGCGTTGCGGCCGACCACGGTGATGCGCCAAGCGCCGTGGAACCTGAGCACGTTCGCCTCCCGCCCGTCGTGGCGCGCCGTCCGGCGGCGCGCCCCTCGTGGGGGTCAACGGCTGCGGGGTGTGCCGGGGATCAGACGGAGGGTGACCGGGTGGCGGCGGTCACGGGGGCGGGGGCCGCCGGGGCGGGGGCCGCCGGGGCGGGGGCCGTCCGGACCGCCCGGGCCGTCCGGACCGCCCGGGCCGTGCGGGCGGCCCGGGCGGTCCGGGCGGGGACCAGGCGCGGTGGGAGGACGAGCTGGGCGGCGGTGCGGCACGGTGGGGGTGCGGCACAGCGGGGGTCGACGCCGTGCGGTCCCACGGGGGTTCGCCCCTTCCCGGCCGGGGCGCCGGGGCCGGTCGGGCGGTCCGGTGGAGACGCCAAGTGCCGCTGGTACTGGCCGGTGTGATGGTACGTCAGCTCGGGTCGGCGGCGCCTGCGGGTCTGCCCGTCCAGGATGTCAGCCGACGCCACGCGGGTCAACTGGCGTTGACTGCGGGTATCTTCTGATCCATGCCAGCTGATGCCGTTCGGCTATCGTGACCTGGCCGGCCCTGTCCGTCCGCCGAGGTCGCGGCGCGGAGGGCCCGGGCGTGAGGAAGGTGGGGCATGACGGAGTCGACGGGGGACGGCGTTCGGGTGGGACCGGAGGGCGCTCCACCGGAGCCCGCCGGGGACGGCACCGCGAACGCGGACACGGGAGCGGGTACGGGCACGGGCGCCGACGCGGACACGGAGACGGACGCGGGCGCCGACACCGACGCTGGCACCGGCACGGAGGCGGACGGCCCCGCGAGCACGGAGGCCGGCGGGCTGGCGGCCCGGATCGAGGCCCTGTTCCACACGGTGCGCCGCCCCGACCGCGAGCAGTACACCAACGAGGAGGTGGCCCGGGCCTGCCGCGAGGCGACCGGGGAGTCCTTCTCCACCACCTACCTGTGGCAGCTGCGCACCGGGCGCCGGGACAACCCGACCAAGCGCCACTTGGAGGCGCTGGCCCACTTCTTCCAGGTCCCGCCCGCGTACTTCTTCGACGAGCAGCAGGGCGCCGAGATCGCCAAGGAGCTGGCCCTGCTCGGCGCGCTGCGCGACGCGGGGGTGCGCAGCCTGGCGCTGCGGGCGGTGGGCCTGTCGCCGGAGGGCCTGGACACCGTCAGCGAGTTGGTCGACGTGATCGCCCGCCGGGACGCGGCGCGCAAACGCCCCTCGCCCTGAGCGCGGGCCGCGCCACCCCGCGGGGCCTCCGGGCCGCCGGGGTACGGGGCCGCCGGGGTGAGGGGCGGGCGCAGGAGCGTGGGACGCCCGTGCGGAGGCGCCGGGGGAGGAACCGTAGGGGTGGGAGCGGTGAGGGGAGCTCGGGTTGTGGGGTGAGTTGTGGGGCGGCCGGGGCTACCGGTCCTCGCTGCGGCGCTGTCGCCGGATGGCCGAACGGCTGGAGCTGCCGCGCCCGTTCGACCCGGTGGTGCTGCTGGAGCAACTGGCGGTGCGGCGCGGACGGCCGATCGAGCTGCTGCCGGTGCCGGCCCGGCCGCACGCCCCCTGCGGGCTGCTGGTCTCCACCCTGGAGGCGGACTACATCCTGTACGCGGCGGACACCGGTGTGCTGCACCAGCGGCACATCCTGGTGCACGAGATCGCGCACCTGATGCTCGACCACGCCGGCTCCGCGCCGCTGGCCCCGGCCGCCGCGCTGCTGCCCAACCTCTCCCCCGCGCTGGTGCAGCGGGTGCTGGGGCGCACCAGCTACGACGAGCCGCAGGAGCGGGAGGCGGAGCTGCTGGCCTCGCTGATCCTGAGCCGGGCGGAACGGGCCGACGCCGCCGACCAGTCGGGGGCCGGGCGGGCGCCGGCCGGCGGGTCGCTGGACGCGCTGGGCGTCCTGCTGGCCGCCAGGCGGCACGGCGGGCCGAACGACGACGGCCCGAACGACGACGCACCGCAGGACTCCGGGCCGACGGACGAGGGCCCGACGGACGCCGGGCCGCAGGGGCGCCGGCCGTGAGCGAACTCGCCCTCTACCCCGTCGGGTTGTTCTTCGTGCTCAGCTCCGCCCACTTCTCCCGCAGCCGGATCGACTCCCGCGCCGCCGCCCGCTTCACCTGCTACGGCACGGCCCTGCTCGGCACCGCCCTGCTGGTGCTCGCCCCGCCGACCGTACGGGCGGTGCAGGGCACGGGAGTTCCGGCGCTGGCGGTGCTGGTGATCGTGCTGGGCGACGGGCTGCGCGACGGCGCGGCCGCGGCGATGCGGCTGCTCGTACCGGCGCTACGGGCGGCCGACGCCACGGGCAACGGCACCGGCACTGCCGCCGACGCCGCCGGGCCCCTACGGCGGGAGGTGCGGGGTGGACTGGCCCTGCTGGCCGGGGTGCTGGGGCTGCGGGTGGCGCTGATCACCGCCGCCGCGCCGGGCCTGGCGGGCCAGGACCTGAGCGTCGGCCCCGAGCTGTCCGCCCGGCTGGCGCTGGCCGGGTACACCGCCGTGGGCATGCTGCACACCGCGGTGTGCCTGACCGCGCTGCTGCGCGAGCTGGCCCGGCGCGCCCGCGCGGCCGGCCCCGGGCGGCTGGGCACCGGGCTGCGGCTGGTGGCCGGCGGGCTGGTGGCCGGGCTGCTGTGGAACGCCTGGAGCGTGGACGACGTGCTGCGCGCGGCCGTCACCGGCAGCCAGGACGGTCCCGAGGACCTCCTGTGCGCGGCGCTGGGCGGGCTGTGCGCGGCGCTGATCGCGGCCGGCCTGGCCAGCACCCTGTGGCCCGCGGCGACCGGGGCGGTGCGCGGCTGGCTGCGCGCCCACCGCCGCTACCGGGCGCTCACCCCGCTCTGGCGCGACCTGCACACCGTGCTGCCGGAGATCGCCCTCGACCCGGCCCGCCGGCTGCCGCTGCCCCCGCGCGACCCCCGGTTCGCGCTCTACCGGCGGATCATCGAGATCCACGACGCCCGGCTGATCCTGCGCCAGCACCTGGACCCGCGCGCCGCGCAGTGGCTCGACCGCGCCACCCGGCGCTTCCCGCCGCCCGCCGACCACACCGCCGCCACCGCCGAGGCTGCGTCGCTGGCCGCCGCCCTGGAACTGGCCGCGGCCGGCACCCTGCCCGGGCCCGCCGCACCCGCGGCGCCCGCGGCCGACGCCCTGGGCTCCCTGGAGTCCCTGGACACCCTGGACGGGGAGGCCGACCACCTCGCCCACCTGGCCCGGGTCTACGCCACCTGCCCGGCCGTCGCCGAGGTCCGCACCCGCGCCCGCGCCGAACGGGCCCGCGCCGAACGCGCCCGGGCCGCGACGGCCACGCGGTGACGGGCCGGCGGTGACGGCCACGCGGTGACGGACCGGCGGTGACGGGCCGGCGGTGACGGCCCCGCCGTGAGCCGCCGTGAGCCGCCGTGAGCCGCCGTGGGCCGCCGTCAGGCGTCGAGCAGTTCGGTGACCAGTCGCACGGCCTCCGGCACCTCGACGTGGTCGTCCGGGGCGGCGCCGAAGTGCCCGCCGGTCGCGGTCACCACGGCGGTGGCACCCAGGCCCCGGACGAACAGCCCCACGTGCTCGGCGGGGTCGGGCTGGTTCACCGGATCGTCCATGGCCTGCAGAACCCGGAAGCCGCGCGCCGTACGCCGGATCCGCTCCCAGTCGAAGCCGCCCTCGAAGAACCCCGCGAGCAGCTCGTAGCCCACCTCGTGCGCCGAGGCGGCCACCAGCACCACCCCGGCGTACACCCCGTCGGCCTCCGGGTCGTGGCCCTCCAGGAAGCGCAGCACGTTGACCGCGCCGATGCTGTGCCCGACCAACACGGTCGACCCGGCCGGCCCCGCCGCCCGGACCGCCTCGCCGTAGACCGCGCGCCAGGCCTCCCGCTGCGGGGCGGCGGCCTCGGGCAGGCGCGGCACGGTGACCCGGTGCCCGGCGGCCTCCAACCGCTCGGCCAGGTACGGGAACCAGACACTGTCGTCGCTCGCGCCCAGGCCGTGCGACACCACGATCTCGCTCATGTGCGATCCACTCCCCTTGAATCCTTCGGACCCTTCCGGATCCTTCGACCCTCAATCGAAACGCTCCGTCGCGTTTCGATTGAACGGTAGCACGCTGCTACGGTGACGGGGTGCCAACCGCAGAAACCCCCGGCCGTCGCACCGGCGGCCGCATCCGCAGCCAGGACGCCCACGACGCGGTCCTGGCCGCCGCCGTCGAACTCGTCGAGGAACTCGGCTACCAGGCCGTCACCGTCGAACGGGTCGCCGCCCGCGCCGACGTCGCCAAGAGCACCATCTACCGATGGTGGAAGTCCAAGGCGCCACTGGTGCTGGACGCCTACCGCACCGCCGTCGAACAGCGGGTGCCCGAACCCGACACCGGCACCCTGGCCGGCGACCTGACCGCCTTCACCACCGCCCTGTACGGCGTCGCCTCCCACCCCCTGCGGGTGCGCACCCTGCGCGGCCTGATGGCCGAGGCCCAGCTCGACCCCGCCTTCGCCGAAGCCTTCCGCCAGTGGGTGCAGAGTCGCCGCGACGTCGTGCTCACCCTGCTCGCGCGCGGCGTCCAGCGCGGCGAACTCCCGCCCGCCGCCGACCTGGAGGCGGCCACCGACCGGCTCTTCGGCCTCTTCTGGTACCGGCTGATGGTCGGCCACCAGCCACTGGAACCCGCCCAGGCCGCCGACCACGTACGGCAGTTGCTGGACGGCCTACGCGCCGGGCGGGCGGGCTGACCGTACGACACCGCGTCGGCCCGGCCCGTACGTCAGTCCCACCAGAAGCCCCAGTGGGCGGCGTCGACCAGGTCCTCGGCGTAGCCGGCCAGGCCCTCCTCGGCCCCGAGGACGTTGTCCGGGCAGAACGCGGCGTGCTCGGCCGCCACCAGCAGCGCCTCCGCCCGGCTCGTCGGCGGCGCCGCGACGCTCAACTCCACGGAGGCGGCGCCCACTTCGACCAGGCGGGCGCCGAAGCGCTGCTGCCAGCCGTGCAGTACGGCGGCGATCTCACCGCTGTCGCCGTGGCCGTTGGTGCCGTTCCAGCCGCAGGCGGCCAGCGCCTGGGCGCCGCCGTCCGCGCGGACCAGACCGATCCGCAACGAGGGCCGGGCGCGCAGCAGTTGGCGGGCCAGGCGGTCGGCGCACTCCTGCGGGTCGCGCTGCGGCACCAGGGCAGGGGCGGGGCCGGGCCAGGTGTCGCCGTAGGGGGCCAGCGCCTCCAGCAGGTCGGCCCGGTCCTGCGGGTCGCCGCTCGGGCACCACAGCAGCGACTTCTCCCACCACTCGCGCAGCAGGGCCGCCACGTCGTACCGGTCCGCCCGGAACTCCCCCGGCCCGCCCGGCTCCCCCGACCCGCCCGGCTCCCCCGGTTCGCCGGGTTCGAGTCCCAGGTCCCGCGCCTCCAGGTGCGGGACGTCGTTGCCGGGCGCCAGCAGCAGCGGCCACAGCCCCGAGCGCGCGTGCTCCCGGCGCAGCCGCTCCCACGCGCCCTGCGGCGCCGGCCCGTCGCTCACCCACAGCGACGGCACCACCTGACGCCCCGGCAGCAGTGGCGCCGTACGGCCTTCGGCGCTGCGGTCGGGGAAGCGTCGGCGCAGGTCGCGGAGCAGCTGGGAGTCGATCATGCGCCCACCGTAGGGGTACGCACCAACAACGCCCCCGGCAGGCCCGCCCCACCCCGTCGTCCGCCTCGACGCCGCCGGGGTCGTGCAGCTGCCCGTGCAGGACCCCGCTCCTCACGGGATCCTCGTGCAGTCCGGGCGCGCGGGGGCTCGGGGGGCGGTTCTAAGGTGGGAGGAGTGCGGCGGCCGGTCCGTCGTGTCCCGGGGTCTCCGCTGGGTGGCTGGAGGTGGGGCATGGGTGGCGCGTCCGATGGGCGTCGGGTGAGGGTGCTGGCGGCGGCGGTGCTGCTGGCCGCGGGCGCGGCGGTGGTGCCCGGGGCGGGGGTGGCCTCCGCCGCCGGGAGTGCGCCGGTGCGGGCCTGTCCGGTGCGGGCCGGTGCGCCGGGGCCGCCGCCGGGGGCCGTACCAGCCTCGGTGCCGGTGCCGGACGGGGTGGACGTGCCGGGGACGGCGGCGGTGTACGGCGCCCGCTACCCCGGTGAGGTGCACTTCCTGGTCGCGCCCGCGGGCTGGACCTGCGACGCGGTGTTCTTCGCCGGGGACGGCGGCCAGCAGGCCTACGTCCACCCCGGCGCCCCGGCCGCCGACCCGGCCGGCACCCGCTTCGACGCGGTGGTGCAGGCCGTGTTCGTCAGCGGCGGCGCGCAGACCGAGATCGACCTGGCCTGCGGGCTGCTCCCCGCGGCCGGGGCCGCCCCCGCCGCCTGCAACGCCCCGCAGCGCTCGCCCGCGACCCTGGTGCACCCGCTCCCCACCCGGGCCCCGGGCCTGCTGCTGGCGGCCGTCGGCGTCCCGGCGAACGCCACCGAGCCCAACCTTCCGGCCGCCGGCGGGCCGAACCGTACGGTCGCCCTGGTCACCTTCCAGTCGCCCGGCGGGCCCGCCCAGGAGGTCAGCTGCGCCGTCCCGGCGTCCGCCTCGCCCGTCGCGACCTGCCGGGCCGCGCTGGGCCACCTGCTGGCCACCGGGGCCGCCGCCGGGCAGCTCACCCGCGCCGACCTGGCCGCGGCCCTGGCGGACCTGGACGCCTTCGTGGGCGGCTACCTCGCGCCGCAGCCGTAACAGCGGCCGCCGGCCGTCAGCCGGACTGCCCGACGACCAGCCGTACCAGTGCGACCGCGTCCCTGAGGCTGAGGCCGGGGTGGGCGCGGCGCAGTTCCCGTACGGCCTTGACCTCGGCCGTACGGGGGTCGATCCCGGCGTGTGCCAGGACGCTGCGGGCCCAGTCCACCGGGGTCGGGGCGGCGGGCGGGACGAAGTCCTCGACGATCCGCAGGGCCCGGCGCAGGCCCGGCTGTTCGACCTGGTCGGCGGTGTCCAGGGCGGCGTGCAGGGCGGCCCTGAGCGGTTCGAGGCCGGCCGGCTGCGGGGAGCCGGGCAGGGGGACGAGCATGGTGGTACCTCTTTCTTCCTTGCTTCGGGGCCAGGGGGCCAGGGGGTCAGTGGGCGCTCATGGCTCAGTAGGCGCTCTTGGCCAGGCGCTTGCGCTCGCGTTCGGACAGCACGGAGCCGGACTCCTTACGGGCCATCCGGCGCAGCAGGCCGGGGGCCAGCAGGAAGCCCGCGAGGGCCCAGCACAGCAGCACGCCGGTGATCTGCGGGTGCTGCCAACTGCCGGACACCTCAAGGGCCTTGGCGCTGTCGGGCAGCAGGGCGGAGCGCACTCCCTGGGCGATCCAGCGCAGCGGGAAGACCGAGCTGACGGCCTGGAGGGCGGTGGGCAGGTTGCGCAGCGGGGCGAAGGCGCCGGAGATGAACATCAGCCCGAGCATGGGCATCATGTACAGCGCGAGGGCCTCGCGGGCCGGCGGCAGCAGGGCGCCGATCGCGGCGCCCATCGGAACGACGGCGGCGGTGCCCAGCAGCAGGGTGAGGGCCAGGGTGAGCCACTGTCCGGGGGTGGCGGGCAGGTCGGCGTGCAGCAGCAGGGCGCCGCCGGCCAGCAGCAGGAGGATGGAGGCGCCCATGGTCACCAGGACGAAGAGCGCCTTGGCGACCAGGTAGGCGGGCATCGCCCCGGGGACGCCGCGCAGGCGCAGCAGGGTGCCGTCCTCCCGGTCGCCGGAGAGGAACTGGGGGACGGTCATCAGTCCGAACATGAAGACGGTGGAGGCGATGCCGCCGGCCAGGCTGAGCTGGGTCAGGGCGTCGCCGGAGCCGTCGGTGCCACTGGGGCCGTCGGAGCCGGAGCGCCAGTAGGAGACGGCGAGGAAGACCAGCGGGGTGGTCAGGTAGGAGTAGAAGTCCTTGCGGCTGCGCAGGAGTTGGCGCAGTTCGACGGCGCCGCGGCGCAGGCCGAGGACGTAGGGGTTCACGGGCTTCACGGGGTTCACGCGGCCTCCGCCGGGTCGGTCAAGGGGGTGGCGGCGACCATGCCGAGGTAGGTGTCCTCCAGGCTGGGGCGGCGCACCTCCAGGTCGGGGATCGGTCCGCCGAGCCGCTGGTGCAGGTCCCAGACCGTCTGCGAGGGGTCGGCGGTGCGCAGGCTGCGCGGGGTGCCGTCGGGTTCGCTCCAGCGCACCTCGGACTCGGCCCGGGCGGCTTCGGCGAGTTCGGCCAGGGTGCCGCAGGCGGTGAGGCGGCCGGCTTGCAGGATGCCGATGCGGTCGGCCAGTTGCTGGGCCTCGGTGAGGTCGTGGGTGGTGAGCAGGATGGTGGTGGCGCGTTCGTCGCGCAGTTCGCGCAGCAGGGCGTGGAAGTCGCGGCGGGCCTCGGGGTCGAAGCCGGCGGTGGGTTCGTCGAGGAAGAGCAGGTCGGGGCGGCCGACCAGGCCGAGGGCCACGTCGAGGCGGCGGCGCTGTCCGCCGGAGAGGGTGGCCGCGGTGCGGTCGGCCTGGTCGGTGAGGCCGACCCGGGCCAGCAGTTCGGCGGGCTCGTAGGGGTCGGGGTAGTAGCGGGCGAGGTGGCCGAGCAGTTCGCCGACGCGCCAGCGGCCGTGGTCGCGGCTGGACTGCAGGACGATCCCGATCCGGGCGCGCCAGGCGGGGTCGTCGCGGGCCGGGTCCTGTCCGAGGACGGTGACCTCGCCGGCGGAGCGGCGGCGGTAGCCCTCCAGGATCTCGATGGTGGTGCTCTTGCCGGCGCCGTTGGGGCCGAGCAGGGCGAAGAGTTCGGAGCGTTCCACCCTGAGGTCCAGGCCGTCCAGGACGTCCCGGCTGCCGTAGCGCATCCGCAGTCCGGACGTCAGGATCGCCGGTTCTCCCCCGGGCCGTTCGTCTCCGGAGCGCTCGGCCGCGCGCTCCTGCGGCGTCGTCGTCGCGGTCATGTCCTTGTCTCCCCCTTGCACATGCCCGCCACGCTAGTACTTGCCCGGCGGGAAAGTAAATGCCAGGATCTCCGGTGCTGTCAGAAGCCTTCCGGGACCGGGGAGTTGGAGCATCAGGTGAGCGTTCACGACATCGCCCCCGAGGACGCCCTCGCGTCCTTGCGCACCGCGCAGCGGGCCCGGGCGGCGGCCCGGCGGCCCAACCCGCTGCCCGCCTGGTACCCGGCCACGGCCGCGGGCCTGTTCGGGGCGGGCTTCGCCGGGATCGGCCTGTCCGTCCTGCTGCCGGAGCGGCTGTGGATCGTGACGGCGCTGCTGCAACTGGTGGCGGCGCTGCTGCTGGTGGGCCACGTGGTGGTCAGCCACCGGGTCGAGCACCGGCCGGGCATCGTCGCGGCGCTGCCGCGCGGGGCCGCCGGGCTGCGCGCGGCCGCGCTCCAGCTGCTGCCGCTGGCCGCGGCCGGGGCGCTGGCCCTGCCCTTCGGCCTGCCCGGGTTCCTGCTCACCCTCGGCCTGGCCGGGGGCCTGACCCACTTCCTGCTGCTGCGCCGCAGGCGGGCGGCCGGGGCGGGCGCCGAGTGAGCGCCGAGCCGCCGCCGGAACCGGCCTTCGACGAGCTGATCCACCAGCCCACCCGGCTCGCCGTGGTCGCCTTCCTGTCCGGCTGCGCCGAGGCGGAGTTCCGCGCCGTACGGGAGGGCTGCGGGATCTCGGAGTCGGCGCTGAGCAAGGTGGCCGCCACCCTGGAGGCCGCCTCCTACGTCAGGCTGCGCCGCGGCTACGTCGGCAAGCGGCCCCGCACCTGGCTGCGCCTGACCCCCGAGGGCCGCCGCGCCCTGGCCGCCCACCTCGCCGAGTTGCAGCGCATCGCCGCCTCCGCCACCGCCCTCGGCGCCGCCCTGGAGCAGGCGGCGGCCGAGGGATAGCCCGGGCGGGCTTCCCGTCCGCGACTCCAAGGACCCGCAGGGGCCCTCGCTCCTCTTCAGCGCCGACGCCTGGAGCGCCTTCATCGCCGCCGTCCGCGCGGGGGACTTCCCGGCGTAGGAAGTCGGCCGGGCCGACTTCCTGTGCAGAGCCGGCGGATGCCGTGCGGGTGCTGTTCGGCGGCCCGGCCCGGGCGAACCTGGCCGGGCCGCCGTTGCTGTGCGCTCCCCCGGGCGGCGGGGCGGCCGGGGGCTGTCGGCGGGAGGGAATATCGTCCGTCTTCGTCGAGCGTGTCGATCCACGGGCGCGCCGTTCGACCTTGGGTTGGAAGGGGCCGGAAGGCGGCCCCCCGTCGAAGGAGGTCTGTGATGGCGAAGTACATGCTGATCATGCGGGGCACGGACGAGTCCATGGCGAAGATGATGGAGACGCCCTTCGAGGAGATGCTGGAGACCGTGGGGCGCTTCAACGAGGAGCTGATCCGGGCGGGCGTGCTGGTGGCCGCCGAGGGGCTGGACGACCCGTCGCAGGGCGTGGTGGTCGACTACAGCGGGGAGACGCCGGTGGTCACCGACGGCCCGTACGGGGAGACCAAGGAACTGTTCGGCGGCTTCTACCTGATCGACGTGGCCTCCAAGGAGGAGGCCGTGGAGTGGGCCAAGCGGATGCCGGCCCTCCCCGGCTCCAAGTGCGAGGTGCGCCGGGTGCCGAGCATCGAGGAGTTCCCGCAGGACAACGAGTGGATCGTCAAGGAGCGGGCCTGGCGCGAGCGCACCGGCCAGCTCTGATGCCCGCAGCCACCGACGGCCCCGGCAGCCCGCCGGACGCCGAGGCCGCCCGGCGGGCCGTCGAGGCGGTGTGGCGGATCGAGTCCGCCCGGATCGTGGGCGCACTCGCCCGCTACACCGGGGACTTCGCGCTGGCCGAGGACGTCGCCCAGGAGGCACTGGCCGAGGCCCTGGTCTCCTGGGCGCGCGGCGGCGCCCCGGCCAACCCGGTGGGCTGGCTGCTGGCCTGCGCCCGGCGCCGGGCCATCGACGCCTTTCGCCGCGCCTCGGCGCTGGACGAGCGCTACGCCGCGCTGGCCGGCGGCCTGGCCGAGGGCCAGTTCAGCACCGGCTCGGCGACCGGGCCCGAACCGGCGCCGGAGCTGCCGTTCGACCCCGACCGGGTCGACGACGACGTCCTCGCCCTGATGTTCACCGCCTGCCACCCGGTGCTCTCCCCCGAGGCCCGGGTGGCGCTCACCCTGCGGGTGGTGGGCGGCCTGTCCAGCGAGGAGATCGCCCGGGCGTTCCTGGTGCCGGTGCCCACCGTGCAGGCCCGCATCACCCGCGCCAAGAAGACCATCGCCGCCGCGCACGTCCCCTTCGAGCTGCCGCCGCCCCGGGAGCGGCGGGCACGGCTGGGCGCCGTCCTGAGCGTCCTGTACGTGGTCTTCACCGAGGGCTCCACGGCCACCGCCGGCACCGACCTGCTGCGCACCGACCTCGCCTACGAGGCGCTGCGGCTGGCCCGGACGCTGGCCGCCCTGCTGCCCGAGGAGCCCGAGGTGCACGGGCAGCTCGCCCTGTTCGAGCTCACCGCCTCGCGCTTCCCGGCCCGCACCGGCCCGGACGGGGAGGCGGTGCTCCTGGAGGACCAGGACCGGCGCCGCTGGGACCACTCGGCGATCCGCCGCGGCCTGGCGGCCCTGGGCCGGGCCGCCGCCCTGGGCCGGGGCCTGGGCCCGTACGGCCTCCAGGCGGCGATCGCCGCCTGCCACGCGGCGGCGCCGTCGGTGGCCGACACGGACTGGGAACGGATCGTGCTGCTCTACGAGGCGCTCGGCCGGGTGGCGCCGTCCCCGGTGGTCGAACTCAACCGGGCGGTGGCCGTCGCGATGGCCGAGGGGCCGGGACCGGCGCTCGCCCTGGTCGACGACCTGGCCGTCTCCGGACGCCTGGCCGGCTCCCACCTGCTGCCGGGCGTGCGCGGCGAACTGCTGACCCGCCTCGGGCGCACCACCGAGGCCCGGGCGGAGCTGGAACTCGCCGCCCGGCTGTGCCGCAACACCCGCGAGCGGGCGGTGCTGCTGCGCAAGGCGGCCGCGCTCGACTCCGTGGGGTGACCGTACGGCCCCGCGGTGACCGTACGGCCCCGCGTCCGGTTGTCGGACGCGGGGCCGTACGGCTCTGCCGTTGAGCCGTTCAGCACTGCGGCCGGCGGCCGTGGTTGGCCCCGCGCCTGGCCCGGGCCTTCTTCTTGCGGCGGCGCTTCGACGACATGGCGACTCCTCTCGCAACCGGCCCCCTGGGCCCCCGGCCTTCCACCGTTCCACACCCGGCCCGCCCCGGCCCGTCGAAGGGCCCCCGCCGCCCCCTTCGAAGGGCCCCCGTCGCCCCCGGGCCGAACGCTCAGGCCCGGCCCGCCAGGGCGGCGCGCCAGGCGGGGCTGTCCACGTAGTGGTTGTCGAAGCGCTCGGCGGAGGCGGCGATCGCCCCCGGGTCGGCCTCGCCGCGCATGACCGTCCCCAGCAGGCGCAGGTAGTCGAAGCGGTCCATGCCGGGGGCGAACACGAACAGCACGTCGGCCTCGGAGCCCGGGGCGGCGGCGAAGGCGTGCGGGGTGTGCGGGGGCACGGCCAGGAAGTCGCCCGCGTTCAGGACGGTGACCTCCTCCCCGACCAGCACCCGCAGCGAGCCGCTGATCACGAAGAACAGTTCCGTGGCCCGGGTGTGGAAGTGGGCCGGGGCCCCGACCGCGCCCCGGGCGAAGGCGGAGCGGTAGACGGTGAAGCCGCCCTCCCCCGGGGCCGTTTCCGCGAGCAGGGTCATGGTGGCGCTCGGGTCCGCGCAGGTCTCGGCCTCGCCGTGGCGGGCCAGGACCGGGGCGGGGGCGGTGGCGGTGGCGGTGGCGGTGGCGGTGTTCTTCTTCGTCGTCGTCATGTGACCAGGCTAGGAGCGGAAAGACCCACGATCAGGGGGCAATCGAGCACCGTTTCCATGGGTCAATTCCGTTCGCGGGGCCCGTGCCAGACTGACCCGATGACGACCGCCGCACCGAACGACCCGCCGACCGCAGCGCCGACCGACGACGAACTCCTGGACCGCCAGCGCGCCCTGCAGGCCGAGGCCGACGCCGTCCACGCCGACCTGGGCCTGGACGCCCTGCTCGGCGCGCTCGGCACCCCGGTGCGGGTGGGCAGTTCGGCACTGGGCCTGATGGTGCGCCGGGACCTGGACGTCACCGTGGTGTGCCCGCGCCTGGACGCCTCCGTCCACGAGCGGGTGGCCGCCGCCGGGGCGCGTCTGGCACTGCACGAGCGGGTACGGCAGGTGCGCCTGCGCAACGACACCGGCGCCTGGAACGAGGACCCGGCCGCCTACCCCGACGGCCTCTACCTGGGCCTGGACCACCGCTGCCCGGCCGGGTACGACTGGACCCTCGACCTGTGGTTCGTCGACGACCCCGACCGCCAGCCCGACCTCGCCCACCTGCGCGACCTGCCCCCGAGGCTCACCCGGCAGGCCCGCACCGCGATCCTGCGGATCAAGCACGCCTGGGCCGACCGCCCCGAGTACGGGCGCAGCGTGCGCAGTTGGGGGATCTACCGGGCCGTCCTGGACGAGGGGGTGCGCACCCCGGAGGAGTTCGAGCGCCACCGCGCCGGGCTCTCCTGAGGCTCTCCCGAGGATCTCCCGAGCCCGCCGACCGCCGACCGCCGTCCGTCGTCCGTCGGGTCCGCCGACCGCCGGGTCCGTCACTGGCCCACGCGGCCGTCCACGCACTCGCGCAGCAGGTCGGCGTGGCCGCAGTGGCGGGCGTACTCCTCGATGCGGTGCACCTGGAGCTCCCGGACCGAGAGCCGCTGCTTGCCGAGGCGCTCGCCGAGGTCCGGGTGGGCGGCCAACGCGGCGTCCAGGGCGGCCTGTTCGCGTTCCAGGTCGCGCCAGGCGGCCTCGACCAGGGCCGGGTCGGGGAGCGCTCCGTCGAAGTCGGCGTCGCGGGGGCCGTAGAGCTTGGGCTGCGGCTCGTCCTCGCGGATCCAGTTGTGCCAGTGGCGTTCCACCTCGGCCAGGTGGCGCACCAGGCCGAGCAGCGACATGGTCGAGGGCGGCACCGAGCGCCGGGCGAGCTGCTCGGCGTCCAGGCCCTCGCACTTCATCCGCAGGGTGTGGCGGTAGTTGGTCAGGTAGTCCTCGATGGTGGCGGCTTCGCCGTCCGGGGAGGGGCCTTCGCTGTTGCGCGGGTCGTCGGCCGGGTCGGCCCACATGTCGGGGTAGACGGTGGCCTGGGTCCATCGCTCGGGTCGCTCGCTCATCCCCGCATGCTCGCCCACACTCCCGTCGCGTTCAACCCGGTTTCCCTGCGGCCGGATTCGGGACTGCCGGCCGGTTCAGGGACGGCGGGCCGGTTCGGGGGCGGCGGGCCGTCAGTCGCGCCGGCCCGCGCGCGCCGCTTCGCGCAGGAAGCCGAGGAAGCCCGTCACGGCGGGTGGCACCCGGCGGCCCCGGAGGGTGGCGGTGCGCACGTGGCGCACGGGGGTGTCCTGGGGGTGGAGGGGGACCAGGGCGATGTCGGGGCGGGCGGCGCGGGCGGCCAGGGCGGGGATCAGGGTGGGGCCCAACCCCGCGGCGACCAGGCCGAGTTTGGCGGCCCAGGCGCCGACGGCGTACTCGATGCGGGGCTGGAAGCCGCTGCGCAGGCAGGCGGCGAGCAGGGTGGATCCGGGGTCGCGGCGGGCGGCGATCCAGGGTTCGTCGGCGAGTTCGGCCAGTCGCAGGCGGCGCCGGCCGGCGAGCCGGTGGCCGCGCGGGAGGGCGACCAGGACGGGGTCGCGCAGCAGCGGGCGCAGGTCGAACTGGTCGGTGTCGTAGGCGTCCTGGGGGTTCTCGGCGTAGGAGGCGACCACGGCGAGGTCGATGGTGGCGTCGGCGAGGCGCTCCAGCAGGTGGGCGCTGAGGCCTTCGGTGAGGGTGGTCTCGACCTGCGGGTGGGCGGTGCGGAAGGCGGCGAGGGCGGCGGGGAGGAGTTCGGCGTTGGCGCTGTCGAAGGCGCCCACCCGCAGGCGTCCGGCGTCGAGTTCGGTGAGGGCGACGAGGTCGCGGCGGGTGGTGTCGAGGCGTTCCAGCAGGGCCTCGGCGTGCGGGAGCAGGGCGCGGCCGTGTTCGGTCAGCCGGACTCCGCGGGCCAGGCGGTCGAACAGCGGGGCGCCCAACTCGGTTTCCAGGGTGGCGATCTGGCGGGAGACCGCGGACTGGGTGAAGCCCAGGCGCTCGCCGGCGGCGGTGAAGGAGCCCAGGTGCGCGACGGTGCGGAAGACGTCCAGCCAAGCCATGTCCATTGGGCATGGGTACCATGCGAGACATTCGTTTGTCGCCTGGCTCGGGGGTGCCTAGCGTGGGGGCCATGGAAAAGATCGCCTTTCTGGGCCTGGGCCGGATGGGGCTGCCGATGGCCCGTCGCCTGGCCGCCGCCGGCTACCCGTTGACCGTGTGGAACCGCACGCCCGGCCGGGCCGACGGCCTGACCGAGGCTTCGAGCCCGGCCGAGGCCGTGGCCGGGGCCGGCATCGTGGTCACGATGCTCTCCGACCCGCAGGCCGCCGCCGAGGTCGCCGGACGCTTCACCGCCGCGCTGGCCCCCGGCACCCTGTGGATCGACATGTCCTCGATCGGCCCGCGCGCCGTCGCCGGGCTGCGCGGGCGACTGCCGGACGGCGTGGCCCTGGTGGACGCCCCGGTGCTGGGCAGCGTCGGCCCGGCCGCCCGCGGCGAGCTGACCGTCTACGCGGGCGGCGAGGACGCCGACCTGGAGCGCGCCGAGCCCGTGCTGTCCCACCTGGGCCGGGTGCGGCGCTGCGGGGGCCCCGGGGCGGGGGCGGCGTTGAAGGTGGTGGTGATGGGCGCGATCGTCACCTCGGTCGCCGTCCTGGACGAAGTGCTGTCGGTGGCGGGCGAGTTGGGCGTGCCGCGGGAGCAGGCGCTGGAGGTGCTGGCGGGCGGGCCGCTCGCGGGGGTGGTGGCCCGGGCGCGCAGCACGGACTCGGACTTCCCGGTGCGGCTGGCCGCCAAGGACCTCGCCCTGGCGGGCGGCGGCCCGCTGCTGGCGGCGGCCCGTCAGGCGCTGCTGGCGGACCCGTCGATCGCGGACCGGGACCTGTCGGCGGTGGTGCGGGCGCTGCGGGAGGACTGATCCCCCTGGGGTCCGGTCCCCCGGCGGGCCCGGCTCGGAGGAACGTCCAGCCCCGGCCCGCCCCCGGCGCGGGCCACTTGGTGGCCGCCGCCGATGGCCGAGCGCGCGTGCCGTCCGGTGTAGTGGGGGCGTCCGCGCCGACCACCGAGGAAGGGCGCCCCTTGTCCGCTCGCAGCGCCGTGCACGGCGTCGTCCGACTCGCCGGGCCGCGGCTGCCCCTGGTGTCCTTCCTCGCCCGGCTGCCCGCCGCGCTGTGCCCGACCGGGACGCTGCTGATGGTGACCGCGCTGGACGGGGTGGGCCGCGGCGGGGTGGTGGCGGGCCTGCTGTGGGGCGGGCAGGCGATGGGCGGGCCGCTGCTGGGCCGGCTGGCCGACCGGCGCGGCCACCGTCCGGTGATCCTGGCGGCGTCACTGGCCAACGCGCTGCTGACGGCCGCCCTGGTGGTGGCCTCGGTCGCCGGCCTGGCGCCGGCGGTGCAGGCCGGGTGCGCGGCGCTGGCCGGCTTCACCGTGCCGCAGATCGGGCCGCTGTCGCGCACCCGCTGGATCGCGCTGGCGGGCGGGCGCCGGGACGGCCACCAACTGGTCGGCCCGGCACTGGCCTTCGACGCGGTCGTGGACGAGACGAGTTTCGTGGCCGGCCCCGCCCTGGTCGGGGTGCTGGCCTGGGCGGTGCACCCGGCGGCGGGCCTGGTGTGCGCGGCGGCGCTGATGGCGCTGTTCGGCACGGTGTTCGCGCTGCACCCGACGGCTCCGGCGGCGGTGGCGCGCGCGGTGGCGGCGGGGCGGGTGCTCTCCGGGCCGCTGCTGGTGCTGATCGCCGTGACGGTGCTGCAGGGCGTGGTGTTCGGCGCCGCCAACACCGGCGTGCAGTACCTGGCCCGGGGCGACGCGGGCGTCGGCGGCCTGGTCTGGTCGGCGATGGGGGTGAGCAGCGCGGCGGCCGGGGTCGTGCTGGCCTCGTTCGCGGAGCGTTTCGACCTCACCGCGCGGCTGCGCACGGCGGTGGCCGCGCAGGCGGTGCTGCTGCTGGGGCTGCTGCCGGTGGGCGGGGTGGCGGGTGCGGCGGTGGCGGTGGGGGCGGTCGGGTTCGCGGTGGCGCCGGCGCTGATCGCGGTGTTCGGGCTGGTGGAGCGGGTCGCGCCGGCGGGTCGGATGGCGGAGGCGATGACGCTGCTGGGCAGCGGGCTGATCGCGGGGCAGGGCCTGGCGGTGACGGGGGCGGGGCCGCTGGTCGGCGCGTACGGCCACCTGGCGGCGTTCGCGCTGGCCTGTGCGGCCGGGGCGCTGGCCCTGCTGCTGGCGCTGGCGCTGGTGCGGCTGCGGCGCTTCCCGCCGGCCCGTCCGGCACCGGCCCCGCTGGCGGCGGCCGCGGCCTCCTGACACCCGCGGCCTCCTGACGGCCAAGCCTTCGTGACGCCCGCGCCTTCGTGATTCCCGCGCCTTCCTGGCTCCCGGGGCCGTCAACCGCGTGCCTCCTGCGGATCCCCCCGGGGCCGGTCAACCCCCAGCCCCCCGTTCACCCGGTCAGGGGGGCTGGTGTGCGGGCCGGGGGGCGTGGGCCGTAGCGTCGTGGCGGCGGACGGTGACGGCCCGGGGAGGGCGGCAGGAGTGCAGGTCATGAGGGCTGGACGGGCTGGAGCGGCTGGACGGGGCGGAGCGGCCGGACGGGCGGGACGGGGCGCGGTGGCGTTGGCGCTGGCGGCGGTGGTGCTGGCGGCGTCGGCGTGCGGGGCTCCCCCCTCCGGGGCCGGCCCGGACAGCGCCGACCTGGCCGCACGGGCGCCGCGTGCGGACGCGACCGGCGGGGTGGCGCCGGATCCGGACGGCCGTCCGGTGGCGCTGGTCTACCGGGGCCCGGCGGCCTGCGAGGGCTGTCCGGAGGCGGCGCACGACCTGCTGGAGCACGACGGCTACGCGGTGCGCTACATCGGGCCCGAGGAGGAGGTCCGCTTCGGCCCGGACGCGCTGTCCGGCGCGGCGCTGTACGTGCAGCCGGGCGGCACCAACGGGCAGGAGGTGTCCACCGCCTGGCGCCTGTTGCAGCGTGACCCGGGCTTCTCCCCGGAGCTGGTGCGCGCCTACGTGCGCGGCGGCGGGCACTACCTGGGGCTGTGCATGGGCGGCTACCTGGCCGGCCACGACCCCGGCTACGGCCTCCTGCCGGGCGACTCCGGGCAGTACATCGACTCCCGGGGCGCCACCGTCACCGACGAGCAGGACCACCTGGTCGACGTCTCCTGGCGCGGGCAGCCGCGGCGGATGTACTTCCAGGACGGCCCGTACTTCGACGTGGAGGGCCCGGACGCGCGGGTGCTGGCCCGCTACACCAACGACCGGGCCGCGGCCGTGGTCGCCCCGTACGGCTCGGGCCGGGTGGCGGTCACCGGCCCGCACCCGGAGGCCCCGGCCGACTGGTACCGCGACTACGGCCTGCCGGACGAGTCGCCGACCGGCCTGGCCCTGGGCGAGGACCTGGTGCACACCCTGGTGGGCACGGAGCCGAAGTCCTGAACCGGGCCCCGGCCCCCACCCACCCCTGACGTGCCCCCGAGCCGACCCCGACCCCGTCGGCCCAACCCCCGCGCGCACTAGTGCACCGGCCGGCACCCCCGGAGGCCACCGGCCTGGGCCGGGCCCGCCCCAGCGGCCGGGGAACCACCCTCCGCACCGCCCCCGGACCAGCCCCGGACCGACCCCGAAGCACCCCTGGTGCACTAGTGCAGTAGCCCCAAATCACCGCAGAACACGGCTTGTTGAGCACCATGCGTACGGCGTACGGTTGCTGGCATGGAGAACACCGACATCCTCGTCTCCGGCGCCGGCATCGCCGGCCCCGCCCTCGCCCACTGGCTGCGCCGCCACGGCTTCCACCCCACCGTCGTCGAGCGGGCCCCCGCCCCGCGCCCCGGCGGGCAGGCCGTCGACCTGCGCGGCGCCGGACGCACCGTCATCGAGCGGATGGGCCTGATGGGGCGCGCCCGCGCGCTGTGCGTGGAGCAGCGCGGCATCGCCCTGGTCGACACCCGCGGCCGGCACACCGCCCGGATGCCCGTGGAGCTGTTCGGGGGCGAGGGCATCGTCTCCGAGCTGGAGATCCTGCGCGGCGACCTCGCCGAGCTGCTCCGGCAGGCCACCGACGGCGTCGAGTACCTGTACGGCGACACGGTCACCGCCCTGGCCGAGGACGCCGACGGCGTCACCGTCGAGTTCGAGAACTCCCCCGCCCGCCGCTTCCACCTGGTCGTCGGCGCCGACGGGCTGCACTCGGCGGTGCGCCGCCTGGCCTTCGGCGCGGAGCCGGAGCACTACCGCCCGCTCGGCGGGCACCACTGCTGGTTCACCGTCCACGACCCGGCGCTGGCCCGCGAGTTGGACCGCTGGTTCCTGATGTACAACGCCCCCGGCGGGCTGGTCGCCACCGCCCGGCCCGGCCGGCTGCCCGGGGAGGTCAAGGCCTCCCTGGCCTTCCGCTGCGGCCCGCTCGCCCTCGAGCGCGGCGACGACGCCGCCCGGCGCCGCCTGGTCGCCGACCGCTTCGCCGGCGCCGGCTGGCAGGTGGAGCGCCTGGTCGCCGGGATGGCCGCCGCCGACGACTTCGCCTTCGACTCCTTCGGCCAGATCCACCTGGAGCGCTACAGCCGCGGGCGCGTCGCGCTGCTCGGCGACGCCGGCTACAGCCCCAGCCCGCTCACCGGCCTGGGCACCAGCCTCGCCCTGGTCGGCGCCTACCTGCTGGCCGGTGAACTCGCCGCCGCGGCCGGTGACTTCACCGCCGCCTACGCCCGCTACGAGGAGCTGATGCGCCCCTACGTGACCCGCGCCCAGGAGCTGCCGCCCGGCGGCGTCGGCGGCTACGCCCCCGACAGCGCCCTGATGATCCGCCTGCGCGCCGCCTCGATGCGCTGGATGGGCCGCTGGCCGCTGCGCGCCGTCCTGGCCGCCCAGTTCGCCAAGGCCGGCGACATCGCCCTGCCCGACTACCCACTGCCCGACTACCCGCTGCCCGACAACCCGCCGTCCGCCCACCCGGCGCCCGCCCGCACCACCTGAGGTGCACCCCTCGGGGGGCTTGCACCTCACGCGACGTCAGGAGGGATGCTCGTGCCATGCCCTCCTCCGAACAGACCTGGAAGGTCGGCCCGCTCGCCGAGGCGAGCGGACTGACCGTGCGCACCCTCCACCACTGGGACCACCTCGGCCTGCTCTCCCCCTCCCGGCGCACCGCCTCCGGCCACCGCGCCTACACCGAGCGGGACGTCGTGCGGCTCTACCAGATCCTCGCCCTGCGCCGCCTGGGCCTGGGATTGGAGACCATCGCCACCTGCCTGGACGCCGGCGTGGACGCGCGGCGCCTGGTGCGCGAGCACCTGGCCGCCACCGAGGCCTCGCTGGCCGCGCTGCAGGAGCTGCGCGAGCGCCTGGACCACCTGGACGGCGAGCTCGCCGCCGAACGCGAGCCCGGCACCGAGGACCTGCTGCGCCTGGTGCGGGCCACCGGCGCCACCCGGCCCGCCGCCGACGAGGCCCTGCGTCGCCACCTCGACGAGGACCAGCTGCACGCCCTCGCCGACCACGCCGCCGCCCTCGGCCCGTCCGCCCACTACCTGCTGGAGGTCGAGTGGCCCCAGCTCTACCGCCGGGCCGAGGCGCTGCGCGCCGCCGGCACCGATGCGGCCGACCCCCGGGTGCGGCGCATCGCCGCCCGCCTCGACGAGCTCTCCCGCCTGTTCAGCGGCGGCGACACCACGCTGTCCGCCGCCGTGCGCACCGCCTGGCGCAAGGACCCGGCCGCCCTGTCCGGCGACCCCGCCGCCCCGGCCGACGCCTGGGCCGACCTGCGCACCTTCCTGGACCTGGCCCGCGGGACCGCCTCGTGATCCCCCGTCGGGCGCGGCTGCGCATCGCCCTGTCCAGCACCCTGCCCGTCCTGGTGGTGACCGTCCTGGTGCTGTTCCCGCTGTCCGTGGCCGGTCTGCTGCCCTGGTCGGTGCCGCCGGCCGTGCTGCTGGCCCAGGCGGTGCAGGCCTGGCTGGTCCTGCACCGCCTGGGCCGCCCGACGGGCGGGTCCTGAGCGCCGCTCGGGCCGACGGCTACGCGGCGCGCGGCTGGTTGAAGCGCAGCATGTTGCCCGCCGGGTCGCGGAAGGCGCAGTCGCGCACGCCGTAGGGCTGGTCCATCGGTTCCTGGAGGACCTCGGCGCCGGCGGCGCGGATGCGCTCGAAGGTGGCGTCGCAGTCGTCGGTGCGGAAGATGACGCCGCGCAGCAGCCCCTTGGCGAGGAGTTCGGCGGCGGCCCGGCGGTCGTCCTCGGAGGCGTGCGGGTCGGCCAGCGGCGGTTCCAGGACGATCTCCACCCCGGGCTGCTCGGGCGAGCCGACGGTGACCCAGCGCATGCCCTCGAAGCCGACGTCGTTGCGCACTTCGAAGCCGAGGACGTCGCGGTAGAAGGCGAGCGCCTTGTCGTGGTCGTCGACGGCGATGAAGCACTGTGCGAGTTCGATGCTCATGGGCCTCAAGTTACGGGAGCGGGGCCGCCCTTCGCCTCACATGCGGCGCCCTCAGATGCGGCGCCTCAGGTGCGGCGCACCGGGCGGGTGCGGATCTTGGCGATGCAGGCGGGGATCGGCTCGCCGTCGGCGTGGTCGCGGGCGCGGTAGGCGCTGGGGCTCTCGCCGACCAGTTCGGTGAAGCGGCTGCTGAACGAGCCCAGCGAGGTGCAGCCCACCGCCATGCACACGTCGGTGACGCTGAGGTCGCCGCGGCGCAGCAGCGCCTTGGCCCGTTCGATGCGGCGGGTCATGAGGTAGCTGTACGGGGTCTCGCCGTAGGCGGTGCGGAAGCTGCGGGAGAAGTGGCCGGGCGACATCAGCGCGGTGCCGGCCAGGGCGGGCACGTCCAGCGGCTGGTCGTACTCGCGGTCCATCCGGTCGCGGGCCCGGCGCAGCCGGACGAGGTCTTCGAGGGGTACGCGGGTGGGCACAGCAGCCACCGTACCGGGCCGCTCGGACACTCTCCCCCGCCCGGCGGCGGCCCGCTCGCGCCCGCGGGGCCTGGCCGACCACCCTGGAGGGTGGCCTCCGACGACGAACCGCCCGCCCCGCGCGCGCCCGGCGACCGGGCGGTGGCGCTGGGCGTGCTGGCCGCCACCGCGCTGGTGCTGGCCGTCCAGGCGTTCAGCGGCTCCGGGTCGCGTCTGGTGCTGCTGCTGGTGTTCCTGCCGGCGCTGCTGGCGGGTCTGGGCACGGTGGCGCAGACGGTGGCCGCCTCGCTGTGGGTGACGGCGGTGGTGGCGGTCCACTCGGCGCTGTACCCGCCCTCGGACCTGCCGGCCCGGCTGGGCACCCTGCTGGGGGTGGTGGCCGCGGAGGCGGCGGTGATCGGCCTGTGCGCGCGGCGGGTGCGGCACGAGGGCGAGCTGTTCCGGATGCGTCAGAGCGCGGTGGCGCTGCAGCGCCAGCTGCTGCGGCCGCTGCCGGTGCGTACGGCGGAGCTGGAGCTGTACGGGCTGTACCTGCCGGTGGCGCAGGACACCCTGGTGGGCGGGGACCTGTACGACGTGGCGCAGACCCCGTACGGCACCCGGGTGCTGGTGGGTGACGTGCAGGGCAAGGGGCTGCGGGCGATCGGCGCGGGCTTCGCGGTGCTGAGCGCCTTTCGGGAGGCGGCGTTCCGGGAGGCGGAGCTGACGGCGGTCGCGGACGCCCTGGAGGCGGCGGTCGAGCGCCACAACGCCTACGCCGTGCAGAGCGGGGAGCAGGAGCGGTTCGTCACCGCCACGGTGCTGTGCGTGCGCCGTGGCGCGCACGTGCGGGCCGTCGACTGCGGGCACCTGGCGCCGTGTCTGCTGTGGCCGGACGGCCGGGTGGAGGCGGTGGAGCTGCCCGGCGGGGTGCCGCTGGGCCTGGCGGCGCTGGCCGGGCAGCCGCGCGCGGTGGGGCGTTTCGCGCTGCCCGGGGAGGGGGTGCTGGTGCTGCTCACCGACGGCATCACCGAGGCGCGGGACGCCTCGGGGGCGTTCTACCCGGCCGAGCGGGAGCTGGCGGCGCTGGCCGGTGTGCCGGCGGCCGAGCTGCCCGGGGCCCTGGAGCGCGGTGCCCGGCGCTGGAGCGGCGGGCACCGCCGTGACGACGTCACGGTGCTGGCCCTGCGCCGCACCGGCCCCGGTTAGGACCTGCGCGGGCCGCGGGCGAGCAGCGGGGCGGTGCCGTCGTGCGGCAGGACGACGAGGTAGCGCCAGGGGCCGTCCTCGGCCAGGGCCAGCGCGAGGGTCCGCGCGGTGGCGAAGGCCGCGGCGGCGGGGGCGGCGCCCTCGGTCAGTTCGTCGAGGCCCGCGTGCGGCGCCAGGGAGTCCGCGGGGCCGTCGAGCCACGTGGGGACGGGCGCGCCGCGGCGCAGCGCGGCCAGCAGGTCCGTGCGCAGCGGCCCCTCGGCGGCGTCCAGGACCCGTTCGTGCAGGCGTTCCTGGACGCCGGGGCGGGGCGGGGCGGTGGCGGCGAGGTGCTGGCAGCGCGGGCAGAAGCGGGCGCCGATGCGGATGCCGAACAGGTGGCGGTAGCGGGCGATGGTGCGTGGCTGCTCCTGGCACAGCGTCCGGTCGTCGCCGACCGCGGCGTGCTCCGGCTCGTCCGGTTCGCCCCTGACGATGCAGGCCCCGAAGTGGGCGGGCTGCCGGGCGGTGGCGAAGGACCAGCCGGTGTGCGTGTCGGTGTTCATGCGCGGGACCCTCCCACGGCGGCCGGGGCGCGGGCATCCGCTTTTCCTGGTGCCCGGCCCCCGGCCCCCAGCCCCCCTGCCCGCCGGCCCCCGGCCCCCCGGCTGCGGCTGCCGGCAGCGGCGATCTAGGGTGGCGCCATGATCTCCTCTCCGATATCCGGCCCCATATCCGACCCGATATCCGACCCTGCCGAGGCGCTGCGGGTGCTGTTGGAGGGCAATGCCCGTTTCGTCGGGGGCAGCCCCGAGCACCCCAACCAGGACGCCGGGCGGCGGGCCGCGCTGGCGCCGGCGCAGAAGCCCTTCGCGGTGCTGTTCGGCTGTTCGGACTCCCGGCTGGCCGCCGAGATCATCTTCGACCGGGGCCTGGGTGACCTGTTCGTGGTGCGCACCGCCGGTCATGTGACCGGTGCGGAGGCGCTGGGCAGCATCGAGTACGGGGTGGCGGTGCTGGAGTGCCCGCTGGTGGTGGTGCTCGGGCACGACTCCTGCGGCGCGGTGGCGGCGGCGCTGGACTCCCTGGAACAGGGCAGGCTGCCCGGCGGGTTCGTGCGGGACGTGGTGGAGCGGGTGACGCCGAGCGTGCTGTCGGCGAGGGCGGCGGGCATCGAGGACCCGGACGCGATCGTGGACGAGCACATCCGCCAGACGGTGGACCTGCTGCTGGAGCGCTCGCAGCTGCTGGCCGCCAAGGTCGCCGAGGGGCGGGCCGCGGTGGTGGGCCTGTCGTACCGGCTGACCGACGGCCAGGCCCGTACGGTCGCCGTCCGCGGCCTGGGCTGACCGTCCGCGGCCTGGGCTGACCGTCAGCGCGCAGGCGCGGCGGGTACGGAACGCCGTGTCCGATCCCCGCCAGCGCCGGGGCGCGGGCGGGGGCAGAGTCGGTGGCCGGTCGCGGACCGTCCGGTCCGGGCCACCGACTCACCCGAGACGAGGACGGCTCTTCCCGTGCACAAGGTCACCGATCTCAAGGTCCTGTACTTCGGCACCCCCGTGGTGCTGATCGGCTCGCGCAACGAGGACGGCGGCGCCAACCTGGCGCCGATGTCCTCGGCCTGGTGGCTGGGCCAGTCCTGCGTGCTGGGCCTGGGCAACAGCTCCCAGACGTCGATCAACCTGCGGCGCGAGGGCGAGTGCGTGCTCAACCTGCCCTCGGCCGCGCAGGTCGACGCCGTCGACGCGCTGGCGCTGCTGACCGCCAACCCGCGGATCTCCGAGTACCGGCTCGCGCAGGGCTACCGGCACGAGCGGAACAAGTTCGCCGCCGCGGGGCTGACCGAGCTGCCCGGCGAGCTGGTGCGGGCGCCGCGGGCCGCCGAGTGCCCGGTGCAGCTGGAGTGCCGGCTGGAGGAGGCCAGGGCGCTGGCGGGCAACCCGGGGTGCACCGCCTTCGAGGTCTCGGTGGTGCGCGCGCACGTGGACGAGCGGCTGATCGTGCCGGGCAGCGACCACTACGTGGACCCGGTCGGCTGGGACCCGCTGATCATGAAGTTCTGCGAGTTCTTCGGCGAGGGCCGGCGCCTGACGCCCTCGCGGCTGGCGGAGGGCTGGCAGATGCCCGGCCGCCTGCCGGCCGCCGTGTGACGGCGGCTCGACGGCCGCGGTCGAGCGGGGGCGGTTCAGCGGCCGCCGTCGAGCGGGGGCGGCTCGACGGCCGCGGTCGAGCGGCGGCGGCTGCGGCGGGTGAAGAAGCGGCCGATCGCGCCCGCGAACCCGGGGACGTAGAGCATGAGCAGCAGCACGACGGGCACCAGCGCCTGTGTGCCCGCGGTCACCGGCAGGCCCGCGCACGCGAACAGGACGGCGCCCGCCACCGGGAGCAGGAACGCGGCCACGACCAGCGCCCAGGCCGCCTTCTCCCAAGGACGGGGGCGCCGGCCCCCGCTCTTCAGCAGCACGGCGAAGAAGAGCAGGACGGTCGCGCCCCATTCCACCGGTGCGAGCACCACGCCGAGCAGCACGTCCAGGGCCCAGCGGGTCACGCGGTCCTCGCCCCGCAGGAGTCGCACACCCGGGTCGCGGGCAGTTCCAGGAAGCAGTTCGGGCAGATCGCCGGCGGGCGCGGGGCGGTGGCGGTGGCCGCGGCGGCGGTGGCGGCCTTCGCGGTGGCGTTCTTCGCGGTGGCGGCCTTCTTGCGGGTCACCGTGGTGGTCAGGCGCGGGGCCAGGGCGGGGATGCCGCCGTCGGCGGGCAGGTCGGCGCCGAAGTGGCGGTAGCAGGCGAGGCGGGCGGCGGCGGCGTGCTGTTCGCGGTCCATCTCGTCCAGGATGGGCGGCTGCCCGGCGACCTCCAGGACGTCCTGGTAGGCGGCCCCGACCATGCCGTCGGCGGCGTGCACGACCAGGGAGGTCAGCGGCGGGTCGCCGCGCCGGTGGGCCTCGCGCACCACCAGGGCCAGCACCTTGCCGATCCAGTGCCGCTGGTTGACGCTGGTGCGCACCCCGGAGGCCTGCTGGACGGCCTCGGCCAGCTCGGCGTAGGTGATCACCGCGTGGTAGCGGCCTGCCACGTCCACCAGGGCCGGGTAGGCCGCCCTGGTCCACACGATGTGCGCCTGGCTGACGGCGACGGCCGTGCCGTCCGCCTCCCGCCAGTAGCCGCGCTGCTGCTGCGTCATCCCGTCCGCCCCTCGTCCCCTCGCGCCTGTCGGCCCCCGGGAGCGAGGCTACCCCGCTGCGGTGTCCGGTTTCCTGCCGGGGGCGCGGCCGGGGCGCTTGACTTCAAGTGCTGTTGAAGTCGTCCAATGGGTGCCGACCGCAGCCGTACGGGCTTTCGCGGTCGATGCCCCGCCCGTACGGAAACGGACCGGGGCCGGGGCCGCCTTCCTTCGATCGTGCCGTTGGCGGCCCCGGCCCTCGTCACCGTCCCGGCCCTCGTCACCGTCCCGGCCCTCGTCACCGTCCCGGTCCTCGTGCGGCGTCGTGCCCCGCGGGTTCAGCGCTGCGGCCGGAGGCCGTCCAGGGTGAGGTCGAGCAGGCGCTCGGCCTGCTGCCGGTGCTCGGCGCCCGCCGAGGTGAGGGCGATGCCCTCCAGGGCGGCGGCGAGGTCGGTGGGCCGGATGTCGGTGCGGATCACGCCGGCGGCCGCGCAGGCGTCCATGAGCGTGGCGACGGCGTTCCGGATCATCTCCCGGCTGCCGCCGTAGGGGTTGGCCCCGGTGGCGGCGATGGCGCGCAGGGCGTCGATCATGCCGTACTTGGCGGTGACGTAGTCCAGGAACAGGCGGGTCCAGGCGCGCAGGGCCCGCTCGGGCGGGTGCCGCGCGAGCAGGGCGGGGGCGGCCTCGCACAGCTGGACCACCTCGTTGCGGTAGACCGCCTCGATCAGAGCCTCCCGGGTGGGGAAGTTGCGGTACAGGGTGGCGCTGCCCACGCCCGCCTCCTTGGCGATGCGTTCCAGGTGGGCGTCCGGCCCTTGTTCCCCGAACACGCGCGCGGCGGCGGTGAGGATCTTCTCCCGGTTGCGCCGCGCGTCGGCCCGCAGCGGCCGGGGTGCTCCGTCGGTCATCGGTGCTCGCCGTCCTCGTTCCTCGGTGGTCTTCGTCCGTCGGCGGTCTTCCCGCTTGATAAACGGAGGCGTCCCCACTTAGCCTGAGGGAAGCGGGGGCGCCTCCGTTTTCACTGTAGGGCAGTGCGCCCACCGCGTACGGACCGGGGAGAGGGAGAGGCTCATGACGGGCATCCAGGGCAAGGTCATCGCGATCACGGGCGCCAGCAGCGGCATCGGGGAGGCGACCGCGCACCACCTCGCCGAGCGGGGCGCCCGCCTCGTGCTCGGGGCCCGGCGCCGGGAGCGGCTGGAGGCCGTCGTGGCGGCCGTCACCGCCCGGGGCGCCGCCGCCACCGGCGTCGTCGTCGACGTCACGCGCCGCGAGGACCTGCGGCGCCTGACCGACACGGCCCTGGACCGGTACGGCCGGCTCGACGTGCTGGTCTCCAACGCGGGCACGATGGCCGTCTCGCCGTTCGACGAGCTGCGCCAGGACGACTGGGACGCCATGGTCGCCACCCACGTCACCGGCCTGCTCAACGGCATCGGGGCGGCCCTGCCCGTCTTCCGCCGCCAGGGCGGCGGCCAGTTCGTCAACGTCGGCTCCACCGCGGCCCACGTCGTCAGGCCCCCGCAGGGGGTCTACGCGGCCACCAAGGCGGCGGTGAAGGTGCTCACCGAGGGCCTGCGCCAGGAGGCGGGGCCCGACCTGCGCGTCACCCTCGTCTCCCCCGGCTTCACCCACACCGAGGGCGTCGGCAAGGGGGCCGGCCCCGAGGTCGCGGCCGCGCTGGTGCGCCGGCGCGACGAGATCGCCATGCCGCCCTCCGCCGTGGCCTCGGCCATCGGCTACGCCGTCGCGCAGCCGGACGGCGTCGACGTCAGCGAGATCGTCGTACGCCCCACCGCCCAGGACTGAGCCCCGCGCACCCGGGCCCGCACCGGCACCGGCACCGGCACGGGCACGGGCGCACCGGACCGACAGGCGCCGCCTGCACCATGGCCGTGGACACGGCGTTCTTCTCCCGGGTCCGGGCACAGCGCAGGCGGTGCGTCCGCGGGGGGTACGTGGCCGCACCGCCGGTGCGCGGGCCGGTCCGTGCGGGCTACCGCACGGCGGCCCGGCGGCGGCCGCGGGCGGCGCGGCGCCCGGCCGGCGGGGTGGCGTCGGCGTTCCAGGCGGCGACCGGGTTGCCCAGCCAGCGGGTGGCGGCGGGGACGTTCTCCCCGCGCATCACCAGGGAGGCCGGGCCGACCGTGGTGTCGTCGCCGAGCGAGGAGTTGAGCAGCACGATCGAGTGCGGCCCGGTGGTGGAGCCGGCGCCCAGGTGGACGGGGCCCAGCCGCATCACCCGGTCGTGGAACAGGTGGGTCTGCAGCACGGTGCCGCGGTTGACGCTGGCGCCCGCCCCGACGGTGACCAGGTCGCTCTCGGGCAGCCAGTGGGTCTCGCACCACGCCCCGCGTCCGATCCTCGCGCCGAGGCTGCGCAGCCACAGGTTGAGGTAGGGGGTGCCGGTCATGGCGGCGCCGCCGAAGGGCATGGCGAGTTCCTCGACGAAGGTGTCGTAGAGCTCGTTGCGCCACACGAAGGAGGACCACAGCGGGTGCTCGGACACCCGGAAGCGTCCGACCAGCAGCCACTTGGCGAGGGTGGTGACCGCGCACGCGGCCGCGGCGGCGGCCACCAGTACCAGGCCGGCCGCGGCGGCGGCGGTGCCCAGCCCGTAGTCGTCGCGCAGCGCCTGGAGGGCGGCGAAGGCCAGGTCGGCCAGGATCGCGGCGACGACGACCGGCAGCAGGCGGCAGACCTCCACGCCGGCCCGGGCCCACATCAGGCGCCTGGGCGGGTTGTAGGTGCGGTCCTCGCCGCCGGCGGCGGCCACCCGGGGCAGGGCGAAGGCGGGCCGGCCCAGCCAGGAGGAGCCCTCGGGGGCGTGGGCGGGGGTGTCGGAGAGCACGCCGACCAGGGAGTTGTCGGGCAGTGAGCGGCCGGGGCCGACGATGCCGGAGTTGCCGACGAAGGAGCGGCGTCCGACGTGGGAGCGGCCCAGGTGCAGCCAGCCCCCGCGCAGCTCGTAGGGGGCGACGAGGGTGTCGTCGGCGAGGAAGGCGCCGTCGTCGACCCGCATCAGGGCGGGCAGGGCGAGCACGGTGGAGGCCTCCACCCGGCGGCCGATCTTCGCGCCGAGCAGGCGCAGCCACACCGGGGTGAAGAGGCCGGCGTAGAAGGGGAACAGGGTGCGCCGGGCGCCGTCGCCGAGGTGGGAGACCGCCCAGGCGCAGAACGCGACGCCGCCGGTGGCCGGGTGGAAGCCCGGGCGCAGCGGGAGGGAGAGCAGGCGGATCAGGAGGGCTATCAGCGCGGCGTGGCACAGGAGGGTCAGGACGGCCAGTGGGACGGTCAGCGGCAGCAGCTGGAGCAGGGCGGCGGGCAGGGTGCGGTCGTGGTCGACCAGCGGGTAGAGGATGGACAGCGCGGGCAGGGCGGCCAGGACGGGCAGGAGGCCGAAGACGGCGAAGGCGGCGCCGTAGGCGGGCTTCCAGGCGCGCGAGGCCTTGGCGGGGTGGGCCGGCCAGGGGGTGGGGGCCTCGGTGCAGGGGCGGGCCGGGGAGCCGTGCCAGTGCTCGCCGGGCGGGACGGCGGCGGTGACGCAGGAGCCGGGGGCGATCTGGGCGCCGGCGCCGATGCGGGCGCCGGGCATCACGGTGGCGCGGTGGCCGACGGCGGCGCCCTCGCCGATGTCGAGGTGGCCGAGTTGGAGGGTGTCGCCGTCGAGCCACCAGCCGGCGATGTCGGCCTCGGGTTCGAGGCTGGCGCCGTTGCCGATCCGGGCCAGGCCGGTGACCGGGGGCGCGGTGTGCAGCTGGACGTCGCGGCCGACGCGGCAGCCGAGCATCCGGGCGTAGCGCACGGCCCAGGGGGTGCCGGCGAGGTTGCCGGTGCCGAACATGGCGGTGTAGCGCTCGGCGGCCCACAGTCGCAGGTGGACGTGGCCGCCGCGGGGGTGGCTGCCGGGGCGGATGCCGGCGGTGATCAGGCGGGCGCCGGCGGCGGCGAGCAGGGTGCGGCCGGGGGCGGTGAAGAACAGGAGCGCGCCGGCCGCCACGGGCCACCAGGAGCTGTGCGGGGCCCAGGGGATGCCGGGGTCCATGAGGTTGTCGGCGGCGATCAGGACGATGATCCAGCGCAGGCCGGAGAGGCCGAACATGGCGAGGAGCATCAGGGTCTGCCAGAGGGCGGCGCTGCGCGGGGTGGGGCGCACCGGCGTGCTGGGCGGCGGGGTGGTGGTCGCGGCGGCTTCCGGCCCGGCCGCGGCCGCCTGGGCCCGCGGGGCCGGGGCGAGGGAGTCGAGGTAGCCGGCGAGGTCGCCGAGTACCGGGTGGGCGTAGAGGTCGGCGACGGAGACGCCGCTGTGGCGGGTGCGCAGTTCGGAGACCAGGCGGGCGGCGGTGAGGCTGGAGCCGCCGAGGGCGAAGAAGTCGTCGCCGCCGGCGGGGGCCGTGCCGAGCAGGCGCTCCCACTGGCCGGCGAGCCAGCCGGCGGTGCCGTCCAGGGGCTGGGCGGGGCCGCCGTCGCCGCCGCCGGTGGTGCCGGTGGTGGGCAGGGGCCAGGGCAGGGCGTTCCGGTCGACCTTGCCGGAGGTCTTGGTGGGCAGGGAGTCGACCAGGGCCAGGACGGGCACCAGGGGGGCGGGCAGGCGGTCCAGCAGGTGCTGGCGGGCGGTGGCCAGGTCGGGGGTGGTGCCGGGGCGGGCGACCAGGTAGCCGACCAGCAGGTCGGCGCCGGCGGGGGTCTTGCGGACGGCTGCGGCGGCCGCGCGGATGCCGGGCAGGGACTGGAGGGCGGCGTCGATCTCGCCGAGTTCGATGCGGCGGCCGCCGAGTTTGATCTGGTCGTCGGCGCGGCCGAGGAAGACCAGGCCCTCGGGGTCGTTGCGGACCAGGTCGCCGCTGCGGTAGACGCGGGGGGAGGCGATCGCGGGGTGGGGGCTGTACTTCTCGGCGTCCTTGGCGGGGTCGAGGTAGCGGGCGGTGCCGATGCCGCTGATCAGGAGTTCGCCGCTCTCGTACCAGGGCACGGGGTGGCCGTCGGGGTCGACGACGGCGATCTCCCAGCCGTCCAGGGGTGCGCCGATGCGTACCGGCTGGCCGGGGAGCAGGCGGGCGGCGGTGGCGACGACGGTGGTCTCGGTGGGGCCGTAGGTGTTCCAGAACTCGCGGCCGGGCACGGCCAGGCGCTCCACCAGTTCGGCCGGGCAGGCCTCGCCGCCGACGATGATCAGGCGGACCTGGTCCAGGCACTCCTGGGGCCACAGGGCGAGCAGGGTGGGGACGGTGGAGATCGCGGTGATGCGGCGCTGGACGAGCCAGGGGCCGAGGTCGGTGCCGGCCTTGACCAGGGAGCGGGGGGCGGGCACGAGGCAGGCGCCGTGGCGCCAGGCCAGCCACATCTCCTCGCAGGAGGCGTCGAAGGCCACCGACAGGCCCGCGAGGACGCGGTCGCCGGGGCCCAGCGGCTGGTGGCGCAGGAAGATCCGGGCCTCGGCGTCGACGAAGGCGGCGGCGCTGCGGTGGGTGACGGCCACGCCCTTGGGGCGGCCGGTGGTGCCGGAGGTGAAGATGATCCAGGCGTCGTCGGCGGGGGTGGGCCAGGCCGGGCGGCCCGAGGGCCGGGCGGTGGGGCCGGCGAACAGGCGGCGTTGGGCGCCGACGACGGCGCAGACCCGGGCGTCCTGCCAGATCATCTCGGCGCGCTCGTCGGGGTCGTCGGCGTCCACCGGGACGTAGGCGGCGCCGCAGCGCAGCACGGCGAGGATGGCGACGTACAGGTCGGCGGTGCCGGAGGGGATGCGCACGCCCACCCGGTCGCCGGTGCCGATGCCGTGGCCGGCCAGGACGCCGGCGAGGGCGTCGACCTCCTGCATCAGGGTGCTGTAGTCGAGGACGGCGTCGCCGGTGTCCAGGGCGGGCGCGTGCGGGTGCGCGTCGGCCGTGGCGGCGATGACGTCCAGGAGGCTTCGGGGGTGGGCGGGCTGGGCCACCGGCCAGCCCGCCGCCTGCCCGGGGTGGGGGCGGTGCAGCGTGGCGGGGCCGGCCGTGTCGTGCCGTGCGTCCATGGGGTGGTTTTCCTCGGCTCCGTATTCCTGGGAGGGCGCGCATCGCCTGCTACGTGCGGTGACGTCCGGGTCACCCGGTGGGAGGCGCCCACTCACCATGACTCCGCTGGGAGTCGGCTGGATGCAGCACAGGCGCGGTCAAAGGGAATTCTCATCATCGATGCCGTTTCCTCAGGCACCGATACGAATCGAATGTCATTTCGAGGTTTTTCGAGCGTTTTCGATGGTGAAGGCTAGTCGGCGGACACCGGAGGGGCGTGACGACGGAGGGAAGAGTGATGAACACCATGGCGACCGGAACGGTACAGGTAGTGAGGGGTCGACTACCGAATCGGGGGGTTTCGGTCGGATTCTCGACCCGTGCACGTCATTCTCATGTGGGTGCGGGCGGCTGCCGCCGTCCTTTTCCGTGCGGATGTCTCCTGTGAATTCGGTGTGCGCCACAACCGACGGCCGCGGCGCCGGTGGCCGCGGCGCCGGTGGCCGGGACCGGCTCCTGTGGTACGCGGCGTACGGGTCCAACCTGCACGCCGCCCGCTTCTCCTGCTACCTCTGCGGCGGCCGTCCGGACGGCGCGGCGCGCACCTGCCCGGGCTGCCGCGACCGGCGCCCGCCGCGCGCCAGCGCCGCCCTGACCCTGCCCGGCACGGTGTACTTCGCCGGGCACTCGGCCACCTGGAGCGGCGCCACCGCCTTCTACGACCCCGCCGCGCCCGGACGGGTGCCCTGCCGCGCCTACCTCGTCACGGCCGGCCAGTTCGGCGACGTCGCCGCCCAGGAGATACACCGCCGCCCCGGCACCGACCTCGACCTCACCCGGGTCCTGGCCACCGGGCGCGACCGGCTCGGCCCCGGCCGCTACGAGACCCTCCTGCACGTGGGAGCACTTCGGGGGCGCCCGGTGCTCACCCTCACCTCCCCCACCGGCCTGGCCGGCGCCACCTGCGCCGCCCCCTCCCCCGCCTACCTGCGCACCCTGGCCGCCGGCCTCGCCGAATCCCACACCTGGGGCCCCTGGCGCACCGCCGGCTACCTCGCCACCCGCCCCGGCGCCGTCGGCCACTGGCCGGTGCCGGCGGTCGCGGCGCTGCTGGACTGAGCAGGGGCGGCCCTGCTGGACCGAACAGCCGGCCGCGGCCCGCTCAGCCGTCGACGTCCGCGGAGCGGCACGGCTCGGTGACGGCCGGACACAGCAGGGGCGAGTCGTCGTCCGTGTACGGCGGCTCCATCGTCTGCCCTCCGGGCGCCGGGGAGCCGGGGACCTGCGTGGCGAAGCCGTACTGGACGACGGTGACCGCCTTCCCGCCCCCGAGGTCGATCACCCGCTGGTGCAGCGGCCCGAACCGGTGCCGGGCATCGCCCCGCAGCACGACCTGCCTCGTGTCCACGGGGAAGAGCACGAAGAGGGACAGCCGCCGGTGGTCGCCGATCATCCGCGGCCGCTTGCGGGCCGTGAAGGCCCCGGGCGGGCCACCGGTGACAGCGATGCTCAGGAGGCCGTCGACACGGGTGGCCGAGGCCAGGCACAGGCGGGAGTCGTCCTCCAGCCACACCACGTCCGCCCAGTCCTGGGAGCCCTCGCTGCGGTCGAGCACGACCGTGTTCTCCAGCGTCGGGACCGGGCAGTCCGACGTGTCCTCGTGCATCCTGGCCAGCTCGTCCAGGACCCACCGCGCCGCCGCCGGGGCCGACTCCGCCAGCACCACCCGGTGCACCGCCGCAGTAGCCGTGGCCGTCGCCGTTGTCGTCGCTGTTGCCGTTGCTGTTGCCGTTGCCGTGGGTTTCGCCGTGGGTTCTGGCGTGCCGCCGTCCTGCCCCGTACAGGCCGCCGCCCCCAGCGCCAGCACCGCCGTCGCCACCACCGCGCCCGCGCGCCGCACCGTACGCCCCATCACGCCACCCCGTCAGTCGCCCGCCCCCGCGATGTTCGTCCACATCCTGCCCGCCCCGACGGGCCGGGGTGTCCGCGAACGGCAACAGCCGCGTCCCGAAGCGGCACCGCCCCGCCGGGCCGGCCGGGCCGGCCAGGGGTGCAACAGGCTTGTGTTGAACGGGCGTTGGGACCTCAGGCGCCGGGCGGGGTCAGGTGCCGGGCGTCGGGGGGCGGATGCCGAGCCACTGCTCGGCGCCCCAGGCCCGGTAACGCTCCACCTCGGTGAAGCCCAGCCTGGCCGCGAGCCGCATCGAGGCGATGTTGGCGCTCTGGGTGGCCAGCACCACCGGCTCGCCGGGCAGCACGCCGGCGAGCCAGGCCAGGGCCGCCGTGCACGCCTCGGCGGCATAGCCGGACCCCCAGGCCCGGGGCAGGAACAGGTAGCCGAGGTCGAGAGCGCCGGCGGCGGCCGGGCGGCGGTCGCCGCTCGCCCTCCGGAGCAGGACCAGGCCGACCATCGCCCCGTCGAGTTCGGCGACGAAGGTCCCGGGCCGGTCCTCGGGCGCCCCGGGCAGCTCGCGCTCGACCTCCTCGCGCGGCCGGGCCCCGCCGAGGTAGGCGTGCACCTCGGGCGAGGAGAACAGGTCGACGAACGCCGCGCGGTCGCCCTCCCGGCTCCCGCGCAGCACGAGGCGCTCGGTGCGGATCGGCGCGGGCGGCCAGACCGCCGCCCCCAGGTCCAGGTCTTCCATCCGCGCACCCTACAAGGGCCCGCCGCAGGCCAGTTGAGGCAGGCCTACCGTCACCAGCGGCCCCAGGCCACGAAGGCGGCCAGCAGCAGGTAGAGCGCGTCCACCGCCACCAGCGGGTACTCCCGGCGCCGCAGGCGCACCAAGGCCGCGCCGGCCATCATCAGCACCAGGCCGAGCGCGGCCAGCGGCACCAGCACCGGCGCGACGTGCAGCAGCGCGGGCAGCACCAGGCCCAAGGCGGCCAGGACTTCGAGGGCGCCGATCGCCCGCACCCCCGCCGCGCTGAAATCCTCGACCCAGCGGCCGCTGCGCCCGGCGGCGGCGATCCGCTCCTTGGGCACCAGCACCTTGAAGGCGCCGCCGAGCAGGTAGACGGCGGCCAGCAGGGCGGTGACGGTCCACAGGGCAGGGTTCATGGTGTTCGTTCTCCTCGGTACGTTGTCCGCTGCTGCCCTCTGGGACAGGGCGGCCGGGCGGCCTGTGACAGCCGCCCGCGGTGACGCGCGCCACCCCGGGGCCGGGGCGGCGCCGGGACGGGACGGAGTGGCCATGGCAGCAGCGGCGAGCGCGACGGAGGCGGCGGGGTACCGGCCGCTGCTGTTCTCCATCGCCTACGGCATGACGGGTTCGGTGGGCGACGCCGAGGACCTCGTCCAGGACACCTTCCTCAACCTGACCCGCGCCCAGCGGGCGGGCACCACCGTCACCAACCTCAAGGCGTACCTGACCACGTCGGTCACCCGCCTGGGCATCAACCACCTCGGCTCGGCGCGGGTGCGGCGCGAGTCCTACGTCGGCGAGTGGCTGCCCGAGCCGGTCGTCGCCTTCGCCGAGCGCCCCGGCGACGCCCCGGCCGAGCACGCCGAACTGGCCGACTCGCTGTCGATGGCCCTGCTGCTGATGCTGGAGGCCCTCTCCCCCGTGGAGCGGGCGGTGTTCCTGCTGCGCGAGGCCTTCGGCTACGGCTACCCGGAGGTCGCGGAGCTGACCGGCAAGTCGGAGGCGAACTGCCGTCAGATCCTGACCCGGGCCCGCAAGCGCCTGGCCGCGGGCGACGCCCAGGCCCCGGCGCCCACGGCCCGCCGGGCGGAGGGCGACGAACTGGCGCGCCGCTTCTTCGAGGTGGCCGCCGGCGGGGACCTGACCCAACTGCTCGACCTGCTCGCCCCCGACGTGGTCTTCCACGGCGACGGCGGCGGCAAGGCGCAGTCGGTCGGCAGGTCGGTCGCCGGCCAGGAGCGCGTCGCCCAGCTGCTCGCCTTCGGCTTCGGCCGCAGCCGCGAACTCGGCATCACCCTGCACCCGGCGCTGGTCAACGGCCGCCCGGGCGCCGTCTCCTACGACCCCCAGGGGCGCGTGACCTCCGTCCTGGAACTGCACATCGTCGACGGCGCGATCCGGGCGCTGCACTCCGTGTCCAACCCCGACAAGCTCGGCCACCTCGGCGAGGTCTCCGACCTCGGCCTGCGGCGGGCGCGGGAACGCTAGGACGCGACCCGACAACGCCCCAGGCCTACCAATCCCGTTCGGGTGAACCACCGCGCCCCGGCGTAGGGGTGGGGCCGGGCGGGGGTAACCCCGTCACCGGGAGTCGCGAAGGCCCGTACCGGTGCGGGCCTTCGCGGCTGCCTCCCCGGCCCCGCCGTGAGCGCCCGGCGACGACGCACGCGCCAGCGCCGCGCTTCGCAACTGCGAGGGGGTGAGCAACCACATGAACAGCCTCCCGAAGACCTTCTCCCTGCTTCTTCCGACCACTCAACGCAGGGCGGCCCCACCCGGTCACGGCGCCCCGCGAAAACAGTAGCCATGGACATAGTAGCCATGTACAGTATCTGCCATGAGCGAAGCAGCCGAGAACGCCACCGCCGGATTCCTGGTCTGGCGCCTGTCCATGAAGTGGCGGGCCGCCATCGACCGGGCCCTGGCGCCGCTGGGCCTGACCCACGCCCAGTACGCGCTGCTGGGCTCGCTGTACGGCCTGGCGCGCACCGGGCAGCGCCCCAGCCAGCGCCAACTCGCCGACCACACCGGCCTGGAGGCCCTCTACGTCTCCAAACTCGCCCGCGCCCTGGAGGCCGCCGCACTGGTCGAGCGCACCCGGGACCCGAAGGACCCGCGCGCGATGCGGCTCTCGCTCACCGACCAGGGCCGCGAGGCCACCGGGTGCGCGATCACCGTCGTCCAGGGCCTGCTGGAGCAGCTGCTGGAACCGCTCGGCGGCCAACACAGCCCGCGCACCCGGGAGTTCACCCGCGAGCTGACGGCCCTGCTCGACGTACCGCTGGACCCGCGCACCGACGACAACGAGGAGCAGCCCCAGCCATGACCACCGCAACCACCGCAACCACCACCTCAACCGCCACCGTGGCCGCCCCCGCGCTCAACCCCCGCTCCATCGCCCTGGCCCACTACGCCGCCCGCGCCCTCCTGGAGGGCGTCCTGGCCCGCCACGGCGCCACCTTCGAGCAGAGCGTGACGCTGCGCGCCGTCACCGCCGCGGGCGGGTCGGTCGGGGCCGGCGAGCTCGTCGCCGAGGTCACCGGCGCGCTCAAGGCCCCGGAGGCGGCGGTGCGCGCCGTCGTCGGCGAGCTGACGGCGGCCGCCCTGCTGGCCGAGCGTCCGGACGGGAGCCTCGAACTCACCACGGCCGGGCGCGAGTTGTACGAGCGCGCCGGCGCCGAGACGGCCGGGATCTCGGCCCGCCTGTACGCGGGCATCCCGGACGCGGACCTGGCCGCCGCCGGGCGGGCGCTGGCCCTGATCACCGAGCGCGCGAACGCCGAACTGGCCCGCCAGGCCGGGTGAGCAGCGGCCACGCCCACACGCCCGGTCGTCGGTGGGGATGCCCCCGGCCGTCGGCGGGTCAGGGGGTGAGGTCCTGGGGCAGGTTGGCCAGGATCACCGCGACGGCGGCCTCCGTGCCCTCCACCACCCGCACGCTGCGGTCGGGGAACATCAGCTCGTAGCGGCCCCCGCCCAGCGACCTGGTGCGCGGGAAGTCGCCGACGTCGGGGTGCGCGGCCCGGCGGCTGAGGGTGAACCAGCACATCGACTTTCCCGGGGACAGGGCCCGCAGCCGGGGCTGCGCGTGGGCGGCCCGGATCAGGTCCAGGAGCTCGGTGTCCCGGTGGGGCAGGGGGCCGCGCTGCATCATCCGCCACCGCGCGGCCACGGCCTCGGTCTCGCCGCGTTCGTGGGCCTCGGCGAGGTCCCAGGTCTCCAGGAAGGGCCACCGGGCGGTGAGTTCACGCACCCCGCTCCCCCGCACCCAGGCCTGGAACACCGCGGCGACGTCGGCCAGGTCCAGCGCCCGGCCCCTGGCCATGTGGATCCAGCCGAGCCAGCAGTCGACCAGGAAGACCCGCTCCCCGCCGCCCGGGGTGACAACGGTCGCCGAACGCCCGTCGGCCTCGGTCTCGCTCTCGGCTTTCGCGGCCACCTTCCGCCAGCCCGGAGAGGACGTCAACTCGACGGCCAGCTCCAGACCCGCCCGGTCGGCCGCCGCCTGGAGCGCGCCGCGCACCGAGCCGGCCGCCACCACCTCCGGGTAGAGCGCCGCGTACGCGCGCAGCGGGTCGGTGTCGGCCTCAGCGCCGGTGTCAGCGTCGGTGCGGATGTGGGCGTTCTCGGAAGGCAGTTCGGACATGCGGCCGAGTGTGCCACCGCCCGGCCGGTCACCGCAGGTCGATCCTTCGGGGGTTCACGCGGCCTCGAGCGGGCAGCCGTCGCACGTCCTGCGGCAGGGCTCGGCGGCGTGTTCGTCGCAGGCCGGGACACAGGTGGCGCTCGGCGATGCCGGCGAAGGGAACGTCGCGCCGCACGACATAGCCCCGGGGTATGACTCCGGTACCCCACGGGGGCTACGAACGACGCCGGAAGGTTTGCCTCCACGGGTTGATTCGACGCGCAGTCGCGGACCCTAGGTTCGAGCCCATGAAACGCAATCGCCGTATCAGTGCCGTCGCGGCGCTGACGCTCGCCGCCCTCGTCACCGGAACCGGCGCCGGGTTCGCCGCCACGACGACCACACCGACGACCTCACGGTCGGCCACCCCGTCGGCCACGCACGCGTTCAACACCGCACCGGCCACGGCCACCGCGCCCGCGCCGGCCTTCCACGGCACGCTCCCCGCGCCGACCGGCCCCTACGCCGCCGGCGAGGAGGTCATCCACCTCACCGACACGAGCCGTCCCGACCCGTGGGTGCCGTCGTCGGGCCCGCGCCAACTGGCCGTCACGATGGTCTACCCGGCCGTCCCCGGGACCGGGACCCCGGCCCCGTACATGACCCTCGCCGAGGCAGCCGGAGTCCTCGAGCGCCGGAAGCTGCCGGCGAGCTCCGGCGTCACCCCGCAGACCCTTTCCGGCGTCACCACCCACGCCTTCGACGGCGCCCGGCCGCAGGGCGGCAAGCATCCGCTGGTGGTCCTCTCACCCGCCTACGAGGACCCGCGCATGACGCTCACCTCGCTCGCGACCGACCTGGCCAGTCACGGCTACGTCGTCGCGCTGGTCGGCGACACTAACGGGGACAGCGGCGAGACGCTGGCGGACGGCCGGACGCCGCCGTGCGCGATCTGCGACGACCCGGCGCTCGACTTCGACTCCGTCGCCGCCAACCGCGCGCGGGACGCGTCCTTCGTGATCGACCGGTTGACGCACGGCAACACCGCGTGGCGCCTGGCACACCTCATCGACAAGCACGAGATCGGCATGGCCGGACACTCCATCGGCGGAGCGGCGGCCGCCGCCACGATGATCGCCGACCCGCGCGTACGGGCCGGAGTGAACATGGACGGCTCCTTCCACCCGGCCCCGCTGCCCGGCCAGATCGACCGGCCGTTCCTCATGCTGGGTGCGGCCGCCTCCAACGACTCGGCCGGCGGCGAGTGGGAGCAGCCCTGGGCCGCGCTCGGCGGCTACAAGAAGTGGCTGACGTTCACCGGCGCCGACCACTTCAGTTTCAGCGACCTGGACCTGCTCATGGAGGAGGCCGGGTTCCCGACGCCGCCCCTGTCCCCGGAACGCGGGGTGGCGCTCACGCGCCAGTACGTGACGGCGTTCTTCGACCAGGCGCTGAAGGGGATCCACAGTCCGCTGCTGGACGGCCCCTCGCCGGACAATCCGGAAGTGCTCTTCCAGCACTAGCGCGGCTGCTCGTGCAGCGCCGCGGATCGTGGGCGGTTCGCCGCCCGCGGCCCGCGGCGTGGACGGGATCCGGACCTGAGCCGCACAAGGTCCGCGGCCGGCGGCAGCCCCTCAGAGCCGCATGAGCCCGGCGGTGGTCGGCCGGAATCCGCACTGACCGTAGAAGGACTCCAGGTGCGGCTCGTAGTCGACGTGCAGCCACTCGGCACCGCTCGCCTTCGCCTCGTCGGCGGCCGCCCTCACCAGCCGCACCCCGAGCCCCTTCCGGCGCTCATCCGGGTGCACGGTCGTGTCCAGGATGAAGGCGTGCGCGCCGCCGTCGCCGACGACGTTCACGAATCCGACCAGCCGGTCACCTCGACGCGCCGCGATCCAGGTCAGACTGCGGGACAGCATCGGTGCGAAGGAGGTCGGCCGGTGGGCCGGCCACGACGCGCCGAACAACTCGTTGAGCTCGGCATCCGTCAGGTCAGGACACACCACCAACACCTCGTCGCCGGCCTGCGACGCATCACTGATCACCATGCACAGCAGCCTGCCATGCACCCACGGCTGTGATCACCCCCTCCACGAACCTCCGGGGAGCAGCGCTAGTGCAGCGCCGCGCGGGGGCCCACCGCCGGTTCGAGCAGCGACAAAATGCGCTGCTGCGCGTCGAGGCCGGCGCGGATGCCCACCGGCAGCGGCAGGTTCGGGCCGGCGTGCCCGAAGTCGACGTTGCCCAGGACCGGGATGTCACGATCCCCGAGGACGTCGAGGACGATCTCGCGCAGGGTGGGGGAGGTGCCGGGCTCGAGTCCGCCGATCTCGCGTGGAACGCCCACGACCATGCCGGAGATCCGGTCGAGGATGCCGCTGTGCCGCATCACCTGCAGGTAGCTCCACACGTACGATGCCAGGCCGCCCATCTCCTCCCAGAACAGCACCGCGCCGTCGAAGCGTTCGAGCGGCAGCGCGAAGGGCGTCGCCTGCGCCAGCACGATGCGGTTGATCACCCCGCCGATCAGCGGGCCCTCGGCACGACCGGGACGCCAGCACTCCCAGGACGGGCTCGCGGGCAGTGCGCCGATCGCCTCGGTGCCGGTCAGCAGCCTGGTGTAGAGCTCCTCGAGTTGCGTCTGTCGCGCGACGGGCGCGTACGGCCAGTGCCCGCCGAAGCCGGGGACGGCCATGTCGGCGTGGAAGCCGACCAGGCCCGTGCGCGCGTGGAGCACCAGGTGCAGCAGCGAGATGTCGCTGTAGCCGAGGATCGGCTTGGGGTCGGCCCTGATCGCCTCGACGTCGATCAGGTCGAGGTAGCCGAGCGCCGTCTGGCCGCCGTCACTGGCGACGATCGCGCGTACCTCGGGGTCGCGCAGAAGACCGTTGAGCTCCGCGGCGATCTCGGCCGGCGTGGCCGCGCTCCACCAGTGGCGCCGTCCTGCTTCGAGCAGCGGAGCCCGCCGCACGCGGAACCCCATCCGCTCGAACACCTCCACCGTCCGCTCGACGTTGGGCTCGTAAGCGGCCGGCAGCGGGCCGGACAGCGCGGCGATGACGACGAGGTCCCCGGGCGCCAGGGCGCGCGGCCGCAGCAGTGGGGGCGGGGGCGTGGAGGCGGTCATGGCGCCAGTGTCGCCGCTGCCACGGCCCGGGTCACCCGAGTTTCCGCCGCCGACTCGCGGGCCGGGCACGCCCCTAGGGCGTGTCTGACAATTCGCGTCGGATCAGCGCGCGGCGTTGGGGTGCGTGCATCGCAAGGCGGAGGATGGGGGCACCTCCCGGCCGAAGGCTGGGGGAGAGTCCATGCGGAGCATCGGCGACTGACGACAACGCGGCGAGGTGCGCTTGTGCCCTGGGGGTACCTCCCGGCCGAAGGCTGGGGGAGCGTCGCGCGCCCGGCGGGAATTGTCAGACACGTCCTATGGTGGTCGGCATGGCTGACGAGTGCTTCACGCATCCGCGGCTCGCCGCGCTCTACGACGCGCTGGACCCCGACCGCGGCGACCTGGACGCCTACCTGGCGATGGTGGCGGAGTTCGGCGCGCGCCGGGTGCTGGACCTCGGGTGCGGCACCGGGGTGTTCGCGCTGCTGCTGGCCGGGCGCGGGGTCGAGGTGGTCGGGGTGGATCCGGCGGCGGCCTCCGTCGAGGTGGCCCGGGCCAAGCCGGGCGGCGAGCGGGTGCGCTGGATCTGCGGGGACGCGGGTGAACTCCCGCCGCTGCAGGTCGACTTGGTGACGATGACGGCCAACGTCGCCCAGGAGATCACCGACCCGACGGCCTGGCGGACCACCCTGCGGGGCGCCCTGGGGGCGCTGCGCCCGGGCGGGCGGCTGGTGTTCGAGACCCGTGACCCGGCGGCCCGGGCCTGGCAGGAGTGGACCCGCGAGCGCTCCCACCGGGTGACGCCGGTGCCCGGCGCCGGGCCGGTGGAGAGCTGGGTCCAACTGCTCGGGGTTCAGGGGCCGTTGGTGTCGTTCCGCTGGACGTACGTGTTCGGCGCGGACGGGCGGGTGCGGACCTCGGACTCGACGCTGCGCTTTAGGGAGCGGGCCGAGGTCGCGCAGGACCTGGCCGCGGCGGGCTTCGTCCTGGAGGAGGTGCGCGGGGCGCCGGACCGGCCGGGGCGGGAGCTGGTGTTCGTGGCCCGCCGCCCGTGAACCCCGAGGACACGCACCCCGGGACACACAACCCGGGACACCCGGCCCTGCGCCGAGGCCCCCGTGCCGAGGCGCTGCCGCACACGCATGGGCGGCGGTCGCGCTCGGTAACGGGCGGTGGCCGGCGGCCCCTTGGGCGCAGTGCCGCACCCGTGCGGTCGGTGCTTCAATGGAAGGGACGACACGACGATCCCACCGCCGGACGGCCCAACGGCCAGCCCCGGCCCGACGGCACGCGCCGTCGGTGGCCGGGCGGGCGAGCGGGACGACGGGGCGGGCGCCGCAGTGCCGTCCGGCAGGGCCCCCGTCCCCGCGCCCCCGCGTACCCGCCGTTTCCCCCACGGGATTTCGAGAACGGGGACCCTCATGCACCTCGGATTCGACCGCCTGGACTATCCCGGCGACGCGCTCATGCAGTCCATGTTCGATGCGACACCGATGGCCTTCACCGGGATGTTCCTCGCCCCGGCGCCCAGCCAGCCCAACACCAGCTGGATGTCGAAGGTGGCCACGCTGCGCGGCATGGGCTGGGGCCTGGCACCCCTGTACGTCGGGCAGCAGGCGCCCGGCGGCGATGGCTCGCACATCCTGACCGCCGCCCAGGGAACGGCCGACGCCCTCGACGCGAGGGCACTCGCGCAGAGCGCCGGACTGGAGCCCGGTTCCGTCGTCTACCTCGACATCGAGGTCGGCGGGACCCTGACGGCGGCCCATCTGGCCTACGTCAGCGCCTGGGTCGCCCAGATGCAGCTGCCGGCCTTCCGGGCGGGTGTCTACTGCTCGTTCTTCCAGACCGCGCAGCAGGTGGTGACGGCGGTGGGGAACATCCCGATCTGGGCCTTCCGCGTCATCGACAGCGGGCCGACCCAGATCGACCTCTCCTCCGAGACCGCGCCCGACCCGGCCGGTTCCGGCTTCGGGGCGGCGCTGGCCTGGCAGTACCGGCAGAGCAAGAACGGGGCGATCACCCTGAACTGGACGGACTCGGGGGCGCCCAGACAGCTGGTGACGGTGGACATGGACAGCGCGGTCTGCCTGGACCCCTCCAACCCCGTCATGCCGTCGCCGGTGGTGAACTCGGTGAGCCCCGATCCGGCGTCGGTGGGTCAGACCGTGACCTTGACCGGCAGCGAGTTCGACGGCGCCAACGACGTCGCCTTCGCCGGCACCAGCGCGACCAACATCGCGGTCACCTCCGACACCTCGATCGACGCCCAGGTGCCGTTCGGGGTCTCCGGCCAGGTGGACGTGGTGGTGAGCAACCGCTGGGGGAACCAGAGCCCGCCGGCCGCCCTCACCGTGGCCTAGCGGCAGGCGCGGCACGGGAAGTCGGCCGGGCCGACTTCCCGCGCCTGCGTATGCCGGAAGTCGGGCGGGGTGGTTCGTTTCCTGACCGTGCGTCCGGTCGTTGAACGCTGCACCACGTCCCGACGGAGAGCCACCCCATGCCTGTTCGCCCCCGGCGCGCGGCGGCCGCAGCCGCCCTCGCCGCCGCACTGCTCCTGTCGCTGTCGCCGTTCCCGGCCGCCGCCGCCCGCGCGGCGCAGCCGGCGGTGACGTACAGCCTGCGCAACGCCCGTACCGGCACCTGTCTGCACCACGTCCCCGGCACCGCCCAGGTGCGGCTGGAGCCGTGCGAGGCGGCGGCGCCCGGGCAGCGGTGGGAGCTGCGGGCGGTCGGCGCGGCGGTGAACGTGGCGGCGTTCGACCCGGAGCAGGGCGCCTGGGGGTGTGTGGCCATCGGCGACAACTGGAGCATCCGCTACGGGCAGTGCCGTGCGACCGAGTCGGCGTGGAGCGTGGCGGACGGCGGCCGTTGCCGGGTCCGCTCGGAGTCGGACCTCAACGACAACGACCTCTACCTGACGCAGACCCAGGAGGGCGGCCTGGGCGCCCGGCCCGGTGGCGCCGGCCCGGCCGCGGACTGGACGGTGACGGCCGATGCCCCGGCCGGCGCGTGAGCGTGCCCTGCTACCGTGCCCGGATGTCAGCGATCAAGCAGCCGGCGATCCAGCAGCCGGCGATCAGGCAGCCGGTGATCAGGCAGTTCCAGGTGACCTTCGACTGCGCGGAGCCCGGGCGGGTGGCCCGGTTCTGGTGCGAGGTGCTGGGCTACGTCATGTCGGCGCCGGCGGGGTTCACCTCGTGGGAGGAGTACGAGGCCTCCCGGGCGCCCGAGGAGCGGGACTCCTGGTGCGCGTGCACCGATCCCTCGGGGGTGGGTCCGCGGCTGTACTTCCAGCGCGTCCCGGAGGGCAAGGCCGTCAAGAACCGGGTGCACCTGGACGTGCGGGTGGGCACCGGCCTGGTGGGCGAGGAGCGCCTGGCCGTGCTCAAGGCCGAGGCCGCACGGCTGGAGGCGCTGGGCGCCCGGCAGGTGCAGGTGCTGTACGACGGCCACGACTCGTGCATCCCGATGCTGGACGTCGAGGGCAACGAGTTCTGCGTCGACTGAACCCCGACTGAGCCCCGGCGCGGCCGGGCCGGGCGGGGTGGGGTGGCGACGGTGGGCCGACAGCGGGGACAGCGCGCTGCCGGTGGGGTGTGAGCGGCCCGCGGGAACCTCGGGGCCGGGGCGTGACCGACGCGCCCCCCGAGGCCCGCCGCACACCCCAGGGAGCCGTCCGATGCCCAACTCCGCACCCCAGAGCCCGCCGTGGGACGTCCGCCGGCTGCCCCGCGCCGACGGGAGGACCGTCCTGGTCACCGGCGGCAACGCCGGCATCGGGTACTTCGTCGCCGAGCAGCTGGCCGGCACCGGCGCCACCGTCGTCCTGGGCAGCCGTGACCGGGGCAGGGCCCGGGCGGCGATGGCCGCCATCGGCGCGCGCGTGCCCGGTGCCCGGGTGCGGCACCTGCCGCTGGACCTGGCCGACCCGGCCTCCGTCGAGGCGGCCCCCGGCGCGCTCGACGCGCTCGATCTGGAGCGCCCGGGGCGTCTGGACGCGGTCGTCCTGAACGCGGGCATCGCCCTGGACGACCCGCCGCGCCGCACCACGCCGGGCGGCCACGAGCTGATGTTCGCCACCAACCACCTGGGCCACTTCGCGCTCACTGCCCACCTGGCCCCGCTGCTGTCGGCCGCCCCCGGCAGCCGGATCGTCACCACCGGCAGCTTCGCCGCCAAGTCCGAGCGCCTGGACTTCGCCGACCTGCAGAGCGCCCGCGACTACCGGCCCAAGCGCGCCTACGCCCGCTCCAAGCTGGCCCAGATGCTGTTCGCCGTCGAGCTCGGCCGCCGGCTGCGCGCCGCGGGCAGTACGGCGCTGAGCGTCCTGGTCCACCCCGGCGGGGCGCTGGACGCGCTCACCCCCGCGCGCCCGCCGCTGCACGCCCGCAGCACCGGCGAGCACCTGGCCCACCTGCCGCTGGGCCTGGTCGTCCAGGGCAAGGACGCCGCCGCCTGGCCGGCGGTGCGGGCCGTGCTGGACCCGGGGGTGCACGGCGGCCCGGTGCTGTGGAGCCCGCGGGTGTTCGGGCTGCGCGGCGAGCCCCGGCCCGAACCCCTGTGGGAGCAGCTGGCCGACCCGGGGGCGGCGGCCTGGCTGTGGGAGGCCAGCTGCGAACTGACGGGCTGCGAGCCGGTGTTCGCCGCGGGCCCCGGCCGCGCGGGCGGCCCCGTGGGCGGCCCCGTGGGCGGTCGTTGATCGGTTGTCTACCCGGCGCTGTTGTCCTGTCTACGCCCCGCCTGCCCGTCGGCACGCGGTCCACCGAGCGTAGGAGATCCCCGTGTCCCACCCGTCGTCCACCCGCACCCGCCGTCCGGGCGCGGGCGCCCGCCGCCGCACCCGGACGGCGGCCCTGGCGTTCGCCGTCTGCGCGCTGTCCGCGAGCGGTGCCACGCTGGCGGCGGCGCCGGCGAACGCCGCGACCGCGGCCGTGGTCGAACAGATGGTCACGATCCAGGACCACCAGAACCACCACTCGCTGGCCAGCTCCGACGGCGAGGGCTCGCGGATCGTCGCCCGCGGCTACCAGGACGCCTCCACCTCGTTCTGGATATCCAACAAGCCCGGCGACCGGGTCGACTTCGCCCGCAACGTCAACGGCACCGAGCGGGTGCTGGAGATGGACACCCGGGACAACCGCTCCACCCAGTTCGTCCACTGGTGGGCCGGGGCCAACCAGCAGTGGACCCTGGAGTCCGCCGCCGAGGGCGGCACCTACCTGCGCAACGCCCAGAGCGGCGGCTGCCTGACGTACCACGGCCTGGACCGGGAGGTCACCGTCGAGGGCTGCACCGGCAGCGCGTCCCAGCGCTTCGACGTGGTCCCCTCCGGCGGCACCGGCCCGGGCCCGGGCCCCGGCCCGGTCACCTCCGACCAGCAGCGCTTCCTGGACCGGCTGAACGCCCTGCGCGCCCAGTACGGCAAGGCGCCGGTGCGGCTCAACGCGACGCTCTCCCAGGCCGCCCAGTGCAACGCCGACCAGATGGACCAGCGCCGGGTCTCCGGGCACTTCTGCGACTCGGGCCGCATCGCGGCGGGCCTGGGCTACACCGGGCGGGGCTTCGGCGAGATCGCCTTCTACGGGCCGACGAACATCGACGCGGCCGTCGACGGCTGGATCAAGTCCCCCGACCACCTGGGGATCATGGTCGGCGACTACAACGAGGTCGGCCTGGCGCGTACGGGCGCGGCCTCCTGGAACGCCGACTTCAGCACCCGCTGACACCGGCACCCCCCCGTGGACGCCAGCAGGCACCGGCGTCCACGGGCGGCTCAGGAGGCGGACGGCTCGATCTCCCCCGCGAAGACGATGACCTGGTCGATGAGGCTGCGCCGCAGATGGACGACGTCCGTTCCCGCCAGGCGGGGGCCTCCGTCCGGCGTGGTGAAGACCCACCGGTACCGGGCCCACTCGTCGGGCATGTCCACCTCCGAGCAGCGCACCATCGTGCCGGCCCCCGCCGGGTGGCGCCGGATGTCCAGCACGAACCGCTCGACCGCCGCGATCCCCTCGCTGCGGCCCAACGGCCCCCAGAAGACCACGTCCGAGGTCAGGGCCTGGGAGAGCAGGGCGGTCACATAGTTGTCGTCCGAGGCGTTGAACGCGGAGATGAACGTGTCGATCGCGGCGCGTGCGGTCTCTTCCTGCATGCCCCAGTAATACCAGCCACTGCTGCGTGTGCGCTCATCCCGCGAGGCGCCTTGCGATCACGGGTGAACGGTTGCGGTCGCGGCACTACCATGCGCGGGGTGAACCTCTCCCAGTTCGGCGTTCCGCTCAGGCCGATGATCCGCGTCCACGGCGGGTTCGCCAACCGGACGTACCGGCTCGACACCGACCAGGGGTCCTTCGCGGTCAAGGAGTTGAACCTCACCGACCGGCGCCGGCCCTACCGGGTCGAGGAGGTGTTCGGGTTCGAGCGGGCGGCGTTCGCCGCCGGCGTCCCGATGCCGGAGCCGGTCGCGGCCGACGCACGGACGCTCGTGCACCGCTGGGTCGAGGGCGAGAAGGTGCCGGAGGAGCCGGTGCCGGAGGCGTTCGCCTTCGAGATCGGCGGGATCCTCGCGCGCCTGCACGCACTCGACGTCCCGTGGACCCCCGAGCCGGCCGGGGAGGCGACGCCCCGGGACTGGCCCGCCCTCGCCGCGCGGGCGGCGGCGACCGGACAACCGTGGGCCGACGAACTCGCCTCCCGCGTCGAAACGTTCCTGGCGATCGCCGACTTCCTCGACACCTGCGAACGGCCCGGCCCCCTCGTGCTGACCCACCGGGACGTCCAGCCGTGGAACCTGCTCTCCCGCCAAAGCCGCCCGGTGCTGCTCGACTGGGAGCTGTCCGGGCTGCTCGACCTGTCCGGCGAGCTCGGCTCGACCGCGCTGGGCATCACCAAGGGCCCCGGCCTCGACGACATCAGGCCCGCTGTCTTCCGCGCCGTCCTCGACGGCTACGTCGCGGGCGGCGCGGCACTGCCGCCGCCCGGTCCGAGCTGGTTCGCGTACACGATCGACGGCTGGCTGGGGCACACCCGGTGGAACGTCCTGCGCTGCCTGGCCGGTGTCGAGCCGGCCGCCGGCCCCGGCCTCGCGCTGTCGCACGAGTCCGTACGCGGCGGCCTGCGCGGCCTGCCCGAGCTGTTCGGCCGGCTCGACGAGTTGGAGGCGCTGCTCGCGTGACGGCCACCCGCACGCGAGAGCGCTCCGAACAGGGCTTCCTAGTCCTTGATGAGGGCCTCGTACTGGGCGGCCGTGAGGAGGGTGTCCAGTTCGGCGGGCTTGCTCAGGTCGAGCTCGACGAACCACATGGCGTGCGCGTCGGCGTTGACCTCGTCGGGCTCGTCGCTCACGGTCCCGTTGACGGCCGCGACCTTCCCGGAGACCGGGGCGTAGAGCTCGCTGACCGACTTCACCGATTCCAGGGAGCCGAACGGCCGCCCGGCCTCGAACGTGTCGCCCACGTTCGGGAGTTCGACGAAGACGATGTCGCCGAGCTGGCGCTGGGCGTAGTCGGTGATGCCCACCTGGGCCCTGCCGTTGCCGGTGCGCCGCACCCACTCGTGCGTGTTGGTGTACTTGAGGTCTTTCGGGTAAGCCATGGCGTTCTCCGTGGGGACGGCGTCTGACTGACGGAGCGTCAGCCAGACAGGAGCCTGCTACAACTCCTCGCCGTCCGGTACGACCCTCACCCGACCGGGTGAGCGGTCGGGCCGCCGGGGATGAGCCTGAGGAACCCCCCTCCTGCCCGTCTCAGTCGGGGCGCTGGCCGTGGAGGAGGAGCGGCAGGGCGCGGCCGGTGAGGGCTTCGGCGGTGCGGGCGGCCTGGGAGGGGGCCATGTGGTTCTGGAGTTCGTGGACGGGGACGAAGCGGGCGCCGAGCAGGCGGCTGCGCTTCTGCGGCGGGACGGTGATCGGGTGTTCGTCGCGCAGGGTGCCGCCGTCGAAGACGACGTTGAAGCGCTCCAGGTAGCGGTCGGAGGGGGTGTAGTCCAACGCCACGGCGTGGGTCAGGCGCAGGATGATGCCGGTCTGGGCCTGCAGGTGGCGGGCGGCGGCGCGGTGCGGGGGCTCGTTCACCTTGCCGGCACCGCCGGGCAGGATCATGCCGTCCAGGTAGTCCGGATCCACGAGCAGGACGTCGCCGCGCTGGTTGCGCACGAGAACGAGGCAGCCGAGGCGGCAGATGGGGGGCTTGGCGAGCAGGCGGGGGTCGTGCACGGGGAGTTCACTTCCTGAGAGCGCAGAACAACAGGAGGGCGAAGCAGGCCCACCACAGCAGGCGGGCGAGGAGTTCAGTCGTCATACGTGAGGCGCTCGTAGCGCAGCCCCTTGCGGAGCAGGTCCACGATCCGCAGGAGGTCGAGGGGGCGGGCGGTGAGGTGCAGCAGGTACTCGCAGGTGGAGCGGCCGGTGTCCCAGTCCACTTCGAGGGTCGGCACGTTGACCCGGCCCAGGGCGAGGACGGTGGTGAGGTCGTCCAGGACGGCGGCGGCCTGCCGGCGCTGCTCGGCGGTGATGCGGGAGAGGGTCACTGCTCCCCCGGCCGCTTGTGCACCTCGAACAGGCGCCAGGCCGAGAAGGCCTCGGTGAAGGAGGAGAAGCCGCTGCGCTCACCGTTGGGCTTGCACAGCCACGCCCCGGTGCACTCGTTGCGCACCCGGTAGCACCGGGCCTCGGTGTCCCAGCGGACACCGTAGCCGTGGAGGCGGGGGGATTGGTCTTGGGCCATGGGAATGGAACTCTCTGCGATGGGAGTTTCACGTTCTGTTGCACATGGTGGCGCAGCGCCGCCTAGCATCGGAAGCGGCATGCGACTTGCCTGCGGGCATCTTGGAAGTTGAGGGACTGCCATGAACAAGAAGAAGATTGACCCGGAGTCCAGCCCCTGGGCCCCCTTCGGGATCCAGCTCCGCAACTTCCGCGAGGCCAGGGACATGGTGCTGGAGGATCTGGCCCCGCTCCTGGAGTGCTCCCCGTCGCACCTCTCCTACATCGAACTTGCGCACCGGCCCCCGAGTCGCAAGCTCGCGGAACTGGCGGACATCGCGCTCAACACCGGCGGCACCATGCTGCTGATGTGGTATCAGCTGAAAAATGCGGCGATCCTGGAGGGCTTCCCGGAATACGCGCGCTACGAGGCCCTTGCAGAAGAGATCAGGATCGTCGAGGTCAACGTCGTCAACGGGCTCCTGCAAACCCGGGCATACGCAACGGCCATCGAAATGGGCCATGCCAGGCAAACCGGCGGGTGTGAGAATCAGGCCGAGGAGCGTATCGAGTTCAGGCTCAACCGTCAGAAGATCCTGGACCGGCCGAATCCACCTCTACTGCACGTGGTGCTGGACGAGAGCTGCCTGAGGCGGATCGTCGGCGGGCGGGACGTGATGGTTGAACAGCTGCTTCACCTTGAGGAGTTGTCGACTCGCCCCAATATCGTCATCCAGATCACGCCTTACTCCCTGGGCGAACACCGGGTGTTCACACACATGTCGGCCCTCCTTACCATGCCGAACCGCAAGCTTCTCGCTTACGGCGAGATTGAGCAGCGCGGCTACATCGATCGCGATACCAAGTCAACTGCCGCACTGGCCAAGAGCTACGATCGACTCGCGATCGAGGCCCTTGGTCAGGCCGAATCGCGAGCTTTCACCCGTGCGGCAAGGAGGGACTTGGAGTGGATGTCGACCTGACTGGCGCTTCCTGGCGGAAGAGTTCGTACAGCGGCGGGGGCGGCGGGCAGTGCATCGAGGTCGCCGACGGCATCGCCGACGCCATGCCGGTCCGCGACTCCAAGGACCCCTCCGGCCCCGCCCTGGTCTTCGCCGCCACCGCCTGGCAGTCCTTCATCACCGCCGTCCGCACCGGCGAGTTCGACGCCCAGTAGGCCCGATCAGGAGAAAACCGCGATGGACACCACGCAGATCACCACCTGGCGCAAGAGCACGTACAGCGGCGGGCAGAACGGCTGCATCGAGGTCGCCGACGGCTTCGCCGGCGCCATGCCCGTCCGCGACTCCAAGGACCCCTCCGGCCCCGCCCTCGTCTTCCCCGCCACCGCCTGGCAGTCCTTCATCACCGCCGTCCGCACCGGCGAGTTCGACGCCCGCTGACCGCAGCACCCCCGGTAGAGGCACAGGAAGTCGGCCCCGCCGACCTCCTACTCCCCCACCGTCCGCAGTCCGATCGTGACGGCCCGATCACTTGCCGCCCGTCGGCTCCTCCTCCTGACCCGTCAACCGCAGGACGGTTTGACCTCAAGGCCGCTTGAGGTTGAAGAATCCGGGACGTCGAAGTCGATGTCGTCCGAGCAGGAGAGTGATCAGCATGCGGACCGTGCAGGCAGTGCGTTTCGGGGGCCCGGAGGTTCTGGTTCCGAGCGAGGCACCGGAGCCCGTCCCCGGGGCGGGGCAGGTGCTGGTCGACGTCGCCGTCGTGGGCATCACGTTCGTCGAGACGCAGATCCGCCGGGGCGTCGACCAGTGGCACCCCAGGCCCGAACTGCCCTACATACCGGGCGGCATGGTGGCCGGCCGAGTGATCGCCGTCGGGGACGGCGTGGATCCGGGCTGGATCGGCCGCTCCGTGCTGGCCGACGCCGGTTCGACGGGTGCCTTCGCCGAGCGGGTGGCGGCCGACGCGCAGAGCCTGATCCCGGTCCCCGACGGGCTGGGCCTGCGCGAGGCGGCGGCCCTGCACTCCGACGGCAGCACCGCGACGGGCCTGGTCGAGGGGGCCCGGATCGCCCCCGGACAGTGGGTGCTGGTCGAGGCGGCGGCCGGCGGACTCGGCAGCCTGCTGGTGCAGTTGGCGCGATCCGCCGGGGCCAGGGTCATCGGGATCGCCCGCGGGGAGCGCAAGCTCGACCTGGTCCGCGACCTGGGCGCCGAGGCCGCCATCGACTACTCCGCCCCGGACTGGACCGAGCAGGTCCTGCGGGTGACCGGCGGCGCGGGCGTCGACATCGTCTTCGACGGCGTCGGCGGGGAGATCGGCCGCGCCGCCTTCGAGCTGACGGCCCGCCACGGCCGGTTCTCCGTGCACGGCGCCTCCAGCGGCCGGCTCACCGTGATCGAGCCCGAGGAGGCGCAGCGGCGCGGGGTGGAGGTGATCGGGGTGGAGCAGTTGTTCGGGTTCCGGGCGCGGATGCGTCCGTGGGCGGAGCAGGTGATGGCGCAGGCAGTCGCGGGCCGGGTGCGGCCGGTGGTCGGGCAGACGTTCCCGTTGGAGCGGGCGGCCGACGCGCATGCGGCGATCGAGGGGCGGAGTGCGCTGGGCAAGACGCTGCTCCTGGTCTGACCGCGGCCGAGGCAGGGTGGTGAATTCGGCTCTTGGCGTGTGTAGTTGACGGTCTGTCGCCCCTCGTACGGCCGGGGGGCGGCGGTTCCGCGTTCGTGCTGTCCGTGCCGGTCGCTTTCGGCCAATAGTGGTCAGCACCTGGTGCGGTGAGTGACCGTGCCGTTACGGTCGGCCACGAACCAGCCCCCCCCCCGGACCGAGGCGGTACACCATGGCTGTGACCCCCCGTATCGACGTCTCCACCTCCCTGTCCACCACCAGCGGGACGGAGCTCACCCCGGAGGAACTCGCCGAAGTCGCGGCGACGATCGCCTCCGACATCTTCTTCGCCACCGACATCGGCCTGCCGGGCGTGCGCGTGCCCGACGCGACCTGGGAGCTGGCGGGCGGGCGGGCGAGCGGCACCGCGGCCGTCTACTACGGCAGCAGCCGCACCCACCTGGCGAAGCCGTTCCTGTTCGCCGACGGCTTCAACTACGGCCCCAGCGACCTGCCCGCCCTGTTCAACCACTTCAACGCCCCCTACGAGAGCGGGCGTCCCGGTTTCCTCGACCAGCTCCTGGCCCGCGGCCACGACGTCGTCCTGATCGGCTTCGACGAGCGCCACACCCACATCCAGCACAACGCCGAGGTCGTGATCCAGGCGATCCGGCGCGCCCTCGCCGAGCGCTTCGGCCAGGAGCCGCTGACCGTCGGCGGCGTCAGCATGGGCGGCATCATCACCCGCTACGCGCTCGCCAAGCTGGAGAGCGAGAACTTCGACCACGAGACCGCCACCTACCTGTCCTGGGACTCCCCCCACAACGGCGCCTGGATCCCGCTGATCCTCCAGCAGATGGCCTACTTCTTCGAGAAGCTCACACCCCCCGAGCCCGGACAGCCCTCCCAGGCCGACCTGATCCGCAGCCCCGCCGCCCAGCAGCTGCTCTGGGCCTGGGTGCCGGACGCCAAGTACTCGGGCGAGGTCGCCACCGCCAGCGACCTGCGCACCGACTTCGTACGCGAGCTCGCCGACCTCGGCAACTTCCCGCGCCGCCCGCGCCTGCTCGGCGTCGCCAACGGCCGCGGCGACGGCACCGGGCGCCCGCTGCCCGCCGGCGAGATCGCCTTCGACTGGCAGGCCCTGGTCGCCAGCGCCACCGCCCGCTTCCAGCCCGACCGCGGCGCCGGGCAGCGGATCGGCGGCATGCACGTCGGCCTGGAACTGCGCCGCTCCACCACCACCGAGGTCCCGGCCCTGGACGGGGTGCCCGGCGGCACCCTGGACTCCTTCGGCAAGGTCGCCGACGCCATCAAGGCGAAGATCAGCGAGGACCACCGCAGCGGCGCCTTCGTCCCCGCGGTCAGCGCCTCCGCTCTCGTCTACGACCCGATCGCCTGGGACGTCGACCCGAACCTCAACCTCCTCGACCAGGGCCCCGAGCGCTTCCACCTGGACGAGGTCGCCTTCGACACCGAGAACACCGAGCACAGCGCGGTCTCCGGCGTCCTCGCGGAATGGGTCCTCGACCAGCTGTCCTGACGACCCCGATCCCCGTGCCCCGGAACCGGCCGCCTGCGACGGCCGCCCGTGGGCCTCGCAGGCGGCCGGGCCTCGGAGTGGGAAGTCGGCCGGGCCGACTTCCTGCTCCGGCCACCGCTGCTGCGGGGTTCCTCATGCCGGGCGGGCGCCGGTGTGGTGGCGGCGGGTGCGCGGGGCGGTGAGGCGGGCGACGGTGCGGCGGGCGGCCTCGCGCCCGTCGGGGCGGGGCGCCGGCACCCGGGGGCCCGTCAGGTCCCCGGGGGTGAGCGACTTCGCGCCGACCCGGGTCCAGTCGGGGCGGCGGACGACGGCGACGTGCCCCTGCACGTGGGCCGCCTCGTCCTCCTCGTCGTCGTAGGGCGCCACTACGACCCGCAGGTCCTGGTGGTCCAGCCACTCCAGGGCGAGGACCTGGCGCCCCGAGCGGCCCCCGATCAGCGAGCGGACGGTGCCGCTCTCCAGGTGCACCAGCAGCAGCTCCCCCTCGAAGTGGTAGCCGCCGTCGTAGTCCCCGGTCCCCACGGCCAGCAGCGGGCGGGCCGGGTGGAAGGCCATCGCGTGCACGGGCCAGCCCGTGTCGGCCAGCAGACGGCGCCGGGGGCTTGCGCCGACGTCGAAGACGCCGACCCTGCCCTGCTCGTCGTCCCCGTGCGCACCGGCGACGGCGAGCAGGGCGCGCCGCTCGTCCGCGACGGCCAGAACGGGCTCGCCCAGCACGGCGAACGGGCCGTCGGGGCCGTCGGGGGTGTCTCGGGTGTCGGGGCCGGCGGGCGGCGGTGGCGTCATACCGGTGATCCTCGCAGGCGGCCGGACAGTGCCGCACCCCGCCCGAACTGCCCGTACGGGCACGCAGCGCTGCCCCCACGGCCCTTCCGCCGCACCGCACCGCCGGATGACCATGGAAGGCCAGCGGACACCCCGGGGGGACCAACCCATGCGCACACACGACGGCGAGCGGCAGCACGGCAGCCGCGAGGCGGCCGCCGACCGCACCCCCCGTACCGACCGCACCCCCGGCCCGGACCGCTCCCCCGGCCCCGTCCGCCCCGGGCAGGCGCCCGGCGCCCGGCTGCCCGGCGGGCGGCTGCTCGCCCTGCAGGCCGGGGCGGGCAACGCCGCCGTGGCCCGGATGGTGCAGCGCTCCACCGTCGACGGCGTGCCGCGCGGCGCGGGGCACCCGCCGGCCCAGGCCCAGGCCCAGGCGCAGGCGGCCCGCGCCGAGATGGAGGCCCGCCCCGCCACGGCCGGCGTGCTCCAGCGCACCGCCTCCGACGACCTGCCCGAGGCCGACGAGCCGTCACCGGCGGTCCCCGACCTGCCCGCCGCCCTGGTCACCCAGCTGGAACAGGCCAAGGCCGACACCGGGACCGGCGCGAAGGCCGTCCGCCAGGCGGCGCTGGACGCGCTGCTGCGCCACGTCCTGGACCAGCTGCCGCAGGCCGTCGCGGACGAGGGGAACCTCACCCTCGGCTACAAGCACTCCCGCCAGGGCGCGGGCAAGCCCATGGCCCTGACCAGCACCGGCACTTCGGGCGACAAGGTCACCATGTCGCTGTACCGCAACCTCTTCGACGACTACGGCCCCGCCGTCATCTACAGCACGCTGCGCCACGAGCTGATCCACGCCGCCCAGGCCATGCTGATGCCCGACGAGGCTGCCGCCGACGGCACGGACCCGCACATCTACATGGACGTGATCAGCGACATCGGGCAGGCGACCTTCGCCCTGCTCCAGCAGCCGATGCGCGAGATCGAGACCCACGTGTGGGAGCTGGAGCACGCGGGCCGCACCGGGATCGACGGCGGCTACCTCAAGGAGACCGTCGACTACCTCGTGCAGTACGCGGACGAGCTGTCCGCCAACCTCGCCAAGGCGGCCGTCACCGACCGGCACGTCGAGTACTGGAAGGCCTACCTGGAGAACTCGGTGACCGCGCTCGGACGGGCCGCCGCCACGCCCGCCGTCACCGGCCACGCCGACCAGGCCCTCGCCGGGCGCATCACCGGGGCGCAGGCCCGGCTGCGGGGCGCCGTCGACGCCAAGGAGCGGGCCGCCCCGGCGGGCGGGAAGCGGTCGGGGGGCACCGGGCGCGGCTCCACCGGCCGGAGCAAGCGGGGCAAGGGCGAGGAGGACTGACCGCGCGGGGGGTCAGTCACCGGCCGGCAGGGCGCCGGGTCAGTCGCCGGCCGCCGGCGCCTCGCGTCGGCCCCGCCGGCGGCGGGAGCGGCGCACGACGACCCGGCCGAAGCTCTTCCTCCCGATCAGCTCGATCCGCAGCCTGACCGGGGCGTGCGGGTCCGGGTCCTGGTGGCCCTTCACCTTGCAGAACTCCAGGGCCAGGGCGTAGGGGTCGACCACGACGCCCGGGCCGACGACCAGCGTCAGGGTGCCGCCCTGCATGTCGAGGTCGATCTCCAGGGTGTCGTGGGTGAGCACCGCCTGGGTGAAGTCCAGCTTCACGTGGCACCACTGCGCGGCGACCTCCAGGCGGCGCGGCAGCACCCAAGCGCCCACCCGCTCGGTCCTGGTGAAGTGCTGCTCGATCCGCAGGACGTCCCGGACCTGCGCCACCGCCCCGGTGGCCGAGACCGACACCGGCGGCAGGTCGGCGGTCAGCTCGGCCAGTTCGGCGACGGTACGGGCCGACAGCGCGGCCTCCACCCGCTCGTCCAGCTCCTCGGCGCTCAGCCGGCCCTCCCCCGCGGCCGCGCCCAGGACGGCGACCACGCGGTCCCGGTCGGCGTGCGAGGCGCGCAGCGCGGGCACGGCGGCGGCGGGCGGGGCGGCGGCGGGCCGCGGGGCCGGCGAGGTCTCTCCAGGCATGGTTGCGGTTCCCGTCCTGAGCTCGGCAGCAACTTACGCTATATCGCGATACGGTATATCGCGTTGTGCCGTCCCCGCCAGGCCCGGACGCGGAACCGGGCCGCGGGGGCCGGGGGCTGCGGGGTCGGGGGCCGCTGGTCGGGGTGGGTTCAGGAGCCGGCGGACTTGCGGAAGCGCTTGGCCAGGGCCGGGTCCGACTCCCACCACAGGCCGGCGCCGGCGCCCTCCTCCTCGGCGCTCCCGGCGCTCCCGTCGCTCCCGGCGGGTCCGGTGTGCTCGTCGCCCGGTCCGGACGGGAGGAAGGAGTCGCCCACCGCCCGTACCCGGAACAGCAGTCCGGGGACGGCCCACAGCACCGCGGCCGTCAGCGCCATGACCGCGACCACGTAGGTCCAGGGGACCATCGCGAACGGGGCCAGCGCCGGCACCAGGACGGCGAATCCCAGGCCGGTGCCCCGGCCCGCGACCAGGAACTCCCGGTCCTCGCCGACCTGCACGCTCACCGTGTTGGAGCGGGTGAGGTCCCCGGTGGCCAGCCGCACGGCGTGGGTTCCGGCGGGCACCGGGAAGCGGGCGGTGTCGCCCTGTCTGACCGTGCCGACCCGCACCCCGTCGACCACCACGCCGAAGGTGTGCCTCGTCAGGCCGAACACCGGTGATTCGGCGTGCACGACGACGGTACCGGTCATCAGCAGTCCCCCAGGAGCGGTGATCATCAAGCGGAGCGCGCCCATGATAGGGGCCGCCCACAACCCCGCGGTACCTCAGCCCGGACGCCGCACGTCCTCGTAGCAGGGGGCGGTGCGCCCCCAGTCGTGGTAGCCGCGGATCCAGGCGGCGTGGGCGTCGGCGTAGCGGGCCAGTTCGGGTACGCGGCCGCCGAGGTCGCGTTCCAACTGCGGGAGGCAGGCGTGCAGTTGGAGGAAGGTCTCGACGGAGCGGCGGGCGGTGTCGCCGACCTCGCGCAGGGCCTCGGGGCGGGCGCGGCCCTGGTGGTGCATCAGGCTCAGGACGAGGTTGGGGCGCCCGCTCGCCTCGTCGCGTTCCAGGGCGTGGACCTCGTTCATGGCGATGATCGCGTCGCAGGCGGCGATCCGCATGCCCTCCAGGTGGCTGGAGCACCAGGCGGGCAGCGGGACCTCGTAGTGGCCGGTGCGCTCGGCGAGGGCGAGCAGCGGGCGCAGGCCGATCGTGCGGCGGCGGGCGCGCAGGTGGGCGGCGGGGTCGGGCAGGGCGCCGGGGATCCGGTCGGCGATCTTGGTGGGCCAGCCGGCCAGGTAGTCGACCCAGTCGTGGGCGGTGCGCCGGCGCCACTCCTGGGACATGCCGTGGCTCATCCGCTGCCAGCAGTCGGCGAAGGCGGCCACGACGGGGGCGGCCCCGGCGCCCGGGCGCGTCCCGTAGCGCAGGTGGTCCACCAGCTGCTGGCACAGGGCGACGGCGTCCTCGGTGCGGGCGGCGGCGCTGGCGCGGGGGCGGGCGGCGGGCCGGGCGGCGGGGTGGTTGTCGCCGCGGGCGCCGGGCCGGGCGTCGGTGTGGTGGTCGAGGTGGTCGTCGAGGAGGAAGAGCCAGCCGAGCAGGTCGAAGCAGAGGTCGAGGTCGGCGCCGGCGGCGTACGGGAAGCCGTACGCGGCGCTGTCGGCCACCCGCAGGCACTCGTAGCGGCGCAGCGCCTCCTCGTCGCGCAGCAGGCCCGATTCCCGTACCCAGGCCAGGTGGTGGCGGCGGGCCCGGGGCAGGTCGGGGCTGACCCGGCTCTCGAGGGGCACCGTGAACTCGACGTCCTGGGGCATACGCCTTCCGCTCTCCCGACCGGTTCGGGGCCTGACGGCCCGGGTGGGGACCGTCGGCGCCCCCGTGGACGGTCCGGGCCCAGCGTGGTGGACCCGGCGGCGGCTGCGGAAGAGCGCACGGGGGAGCACCCCCGGCGCACGGCGCGGCGGTGGCCGCCGGGTCCGGGCCCGCGCGCGGGCCTGCGTCCGCCCTGCGGGGGGCGGCGGGGCCCGACGGGCGTTCCCCGCCCGTGCGGGCGTTCGGCATTCGGCGGTCGCCGGGCGGCGGGCGGCGGACGCCGGGCGGCGGCCGCCGGACTGGCGGCGGGCGGGCGCGGGCCCGGACGGTCGCGGGCCCGGTCGGCCGGTACAGGAGGTCACCCCCGTCGACCTCCTGTACGGGCGGGCCGGGCCCTCGGGCGGGCCGGTTCGGTCAGTCGGGGAGGTTGCCGTCGCCGCCCATGTTGGCGGTGATGCGGCGCAGCACGTTGATCGTGGTGACGAAGTCGGCCTCGTCGACGCCCTGGTGGGCCTGGAGGTGGACGCGGTGGTTGCGGTCGCGGGCGCGCAGGCGGGCGGCCTCGCCGTCGGGGGTGAGGGACATGGCGCCGGTGGCCGTGTCCTCCAGGAGCCAGCCGCGGGCGGTGAGGTCGTCGAAGACGGTGTCGAAGTCGGTGCCGAGGTCGTCGTAGCGGGCCAGCCGCTGGGTCAGGGTGGTGCGGTTCCAGCGGCCGGGGGCGCCGGCGGCGTGGTTGAGTGTCCACCAGTGCGGCTGGGTGAGGTCCTCGACGGCGAGTTGCTCGCGCAGGGCGCCCACCACCCGGTGGAACACCTCGGCGCTCCAGGCGCCGATGGGCTGGGCGGCCAGGACTTCGTGCGGGTACTCCTTGAGCGTCACGGCGGTGCGCCCCCTTTTTTCGGGTGGGTCGGGTCTTCGGGACGTGATCACCGTAGGAGCTCGAGTCGGCTTGAGGTCAAGCGGGTTCGCGCGGTCGTCCCGGGCCCGCTCCCCCGGGGTCGGTCGGGGGTCGGGGCCGGTCGGGGCCGGTCGGGGGTCAGCTGTTGAGGAAGCGCAGGGCGGCCAGGACGCGGCGGTTGGTGGCGTCGTCGCGGGGCAGGCGCAGTTTGTCGAAGACGGCGTTGGCGTGTTTCTCCACCGCGCTCCTGGAGATGAAGAGTTGCTGGGCGATGGCCGTGTTGGTGCGGCCCTGGGCCATCAGGGTGAGGACGGTGCGTTCGCGGTCGGTGAGGCGCTCGAGGTCGTCGGTGCGGCGGGTGCGGGCGAGCAGGCGGCGTACCACCTCGGGGTCGAGGACGGTGGCGCCGGCGCGGACCTGTTCGAGGGCGGTGAGGAACTCCTCGACGTGGGCGACGCGGTCCTTGAGGAGGTAGCCCACGCCCCGGGTGTCGGCGGCCAGCAGCTGGGCGGCGTAGCGCTGTTCGACGTACTGGGACAGGACGAGGACGCCGACGTGGGGGTGGTGCTCGCGCAGGTGCAGGGCGGCGCGCAGGCCCTCGTCGGTGTGGGTGGGGGGCATGCGGACGTCGACGACGGTGACGTCCGGGGGGTCGGCGGTGACGGCGGCCAGCAGGGCGTCGGCGTCGCCGACCTCGGCGATGACGTGGTGTCCTTCGTCGGCGAGCAGGCGGGCCAGGCCGGCGCGCAGCAGGGCGGAGTCCTCGGCGATGATCAGGCGCACGGCAGCTCCGCGGTGAGGTGGGTGGGCCCGCCGGGCGGGCTGTGGACGGTGAGGTGGCCGTCGAGTGCGCTGATGCGGCGGGCCAGGCCGGTCAGGCCGGCGCCGGCGGGGTCGGCGCCGCCGTGGCCGTCGTCGTGGACGGATACCCGTACGGTGCCGGGTTCCTGGTGGATCGTCACGTCGATGCGGGTGGCTTGGGCGTGTTTGGCGGCGTTGGTGAGGGCTTCGCGTACGGCGAAGTAGGCGGCGGTCTCGACGGCGGGGGTGGGGCGGTGGGTGAGGTCGCCGTGGATGGTGACGGGCACGGGTGAGCGTTCGGCGTCGACGGCGAGGGCTTCGCGCAGGCCGAGTTGGTCCAGGGAGGTGGGGTAGGCGCGCCAGGCGACCTGGCGCAGTTCCTCCAGGGCGTGTTCGGTCTCGGTCTGGGCCTGGTGGAAGAGGTCCTCGCTGTTGCGGCGGCGGGCGCGGCCCAGGAGCATGGCGACCACGATCAGGCGTTGTTGCAGTCCGTCGTGCAGGTCGCGTTCGATGCGGCGGCGTTCGGCGTCGACGGCTTCGAGGATGCCGGAGCGGGAGGCGGCGAGTTCGTCGATCCGTCGGCGCATCAGGGTGAGTTCGTCGGGGCCCAGGTGGCGGTGGAGCAGGCGTCGTTCGAGGTCGGCGACGGCGGCCAGGCCGGCCAGGTCGAGGAAGAGCAGCAGGGTGGCGGTGGTGAGGAGGTAGCCGGCGACGGGCCAGCTGGGGGCGATGCCGTCGGCGTCGTGGCCGGTCAGCCAGGCGGACAGGCCGGTGGCGGCGGTCCAGGCGCCGGCCGCCAGGAGGAGCAGGGCGCCGCCGCCGAGCAGGCCGACGGGGATGCGGCACCACAGGTAGGCGGTGGCGCGGCGCGGGTCGATCTCCTCGGCGGCCTCGGGCGCTTGCGCGCCGGCGGCCTCGGGTGCTTGCGCGCCGGCGGCCTCGGGTGCTTGCGCGCCGAGCAGGGCGGTGACCCTGCGCCGTTCCAGGTGGGCCAGGCGCAGCGGGAGCCGGGGGGTGCGGGTGAGGGCGGCGGCGGCCAGGGCGGCGGGTGCGGCGAGTGCGGTGAGGGTGCCGAGGGCGAGGCCGGCGGCGGCCGCCGCGGCGTGCCTCACACCCGGTGCCGGGCGCGGGCGCGGGCGCGGGGACGCGGGCGGGGACGCGGGCGGGGGCGGCGGCGCAGGCGCACGGTGAACCAGCGGGCGGCGGCCAGGAGCGTGCCCGCCACGAGTGCCTTGGAGACCCATCCCCCGTACTCCTCCACCAGTGGCCAGTTGTCGCCGAGCCAGTATCCCAGCAGGACGAAGGCGGTGTTCCAGATCAGGCTGCCGAGGGCGGTCAGGGCGGTGAAGGCCGCGAAGGGCATGCGCTGGATGCCGGCGGGCAGGGAGATGAGGCTGCGCAGGACGGGGACCATGCGGGCGAGGAGGACGGCTTTGCGGCCGTGGCGGGCGAACCAGGCCTCGGCGCGGTCGATCTCGTGCGGGCGCACGAGGGGGATGCGGGTGGCCAGGGCGCGGGTGCGCTCGCGGCCCAGGAGGGCGCCGGCGGCGTAGACGATCCAGGAGCCGGCGACGGAGCCGGCGGTGGTCCAGGCGATGACGGCGGGCAGGCTCAACCGGCCCTGGCCGGCGGCGAATCCGGCCAGCGGCAGGACGATCTCGCTGGGGATGAACGGCAGGACGGTGTCGACGAGGTTGGTCAGGCCGGCGCCGGCGGCTCCGAGGGCGTCCATGACGTCGGCGGCCCATCCGGCGATGCCGCCGGCGGGTTCGGCGGCGGGGGCCGGGACGGCGGAGGCGAGCGCGGTGAGAGCGGCGGGGGCGGTGGCGAGGGCGGTGGGGGCGAGGGCGGTGGCGGTGGTGACGGTGGTGACGGTGGCCAGGAGCGGGGTGGTGATCATGCGGTTCACGCTAGGCAGCGGCGCCGGCGGGCACCATGCGGTCCTCCGCCCGGTCCTGCTGTGGTTTTCCGCAGCCACCCGCCGGCCCGGGGCGTCCTTTCGCGGGCCGGCGGGCGGGCGCCTGACGGCGCGTCGGGTGTGGCCGGCCGGCGGGGGTAGGCGGTCTCGACGGCGGCGCGCGGGCGGGCCATCCTCGGTGGCGGACACACACCGCACAGCCCGTACAGCGCGCACGGCCCGCACAGCCGTACGGCCCGTACAGCGCGCGCCGCACGAACCCGCACGGGGCTGCGCGGGCCTGTACGAGCCCTCGAACCCGCGTGAAGGAGCCGTCGTGGACGACGAGTCGAACCGGCCGGCCGGCTGCCCGGTGGGGCACCGCCTTGTCCTGGACCCCACCGGGCGCTCCCGCGACGCCGAGAGCGAGCAGCTGTGCGCGCGCGGGAGCGCCATCCCGGTGGACATCCTCGGCGTGCCGGCCTGGTCGGTCGCCGACCCGCTGCTGCTGGAGGACCTGCTCAAGGACCCCCGGGTGTCCAAGGACCCCCTGCTGCACTGGCCGGACTTCGAACGCCTGGTACCCGACTGGCCGCTGGCCCTGTGGGTGAGCGCCCGCAACATGTTCACCGCGCACGGCGCCGACCACCGCCGGCTGCGCCGGCTGGCCGGCGCCGCGTTCAGCACCCGCCGGGTCACCGAACTCGCCCCCCGCATCGAGGAGTTGACCGACGAGCTGCTGGACGCCGTCGCCGCCACCCCGGCGGGCACCGCGGTGGACCTGCGCGAGCGCCTGGCCCACCCGCTGCCGATCCGGGTCATCGCCCACCTGCTCGGCCTGCCCGACACCCTGCGCGATCGCTTCCGCCACCACGTCGACCTGGTCTTCGACACCACCCTCACCCCGCACGAGGCCGCGGCCAACGCCACCGCGTTCTACGGCATGCTCGACCAGCTGATCGCCGCCAAACGGGCCCGGCCGGGCGAGGACCTGACCTCGGCCCTGATCGCCGTACGCGACACCGAGGGCGACGGCGGCGCGCTCAGCGAGGAGGAACTGCGCGACACCCTGCTGCTGATCGTCTCGGCCGGCTACGAGACCACCGTCAACCTCATCGACAACGCCATCACGCTGCTGCTCACCCACCCCGGCCAGCTGGACCTGGTACGCGCGGGCAAGGCCGGCTGGGAGGACGTGGTCGAGGAGTCGCTGCGCCGCGACGCCCCGGTGGCGCACCTGCCGCTGCGCTACGCCGTCGAGGACATCGCGCTGCCCGGCGGGGTGACGATCCGCCGGGGCGAGGCGATCCTGGCCGCCTACGCGGCCGCCGGGCGCCACCCCGCGCGCTACGGCACCGACGGGGCGGTGTTCGACGTGACGCGGCCGGTGAAGGACCACCTGGCCTTCGGACACGGCCCGCACTTCTGCCTGGGCGCGCCACTGGCCCGCCTGGAGGCGCGCACCGCGCTGCGGGCACTGTTCGGACGCTTCCCCCGGCTGGCACTGCTGCCGGGGGCGCAGCTGGAACCGGTGGACTCGCTGATCTCCAACGGGCACCGGTCACTGCCGGTACTGCTGAGCCGGGACCGCTGAGGACGGGACCGCTGAGGACGGGACCGCTGAGGACAGGACCGCTGAGGACGGGACCGCTGAGGACGGGCAGCCGGGGCCGGGCAGCCGGGGCCGGGCGATCAGGGGCCGGGCGATCGGGCCCCCGGCTCACCGGCTCACCGGTTCAGCGCCGGTCGGCGACGGTGCGGGCGAAGTCCGCGACGAAGGCGGTGATCAGACGGGCGAACGCGGTGCGGTCGCTCTCGCTCCAGCCGGCCATCGCCTGCGCGAAGACCACGCGGCGCATCCGGTGGGCGGCCTCCACCTGGGCGCGCCCGGCGGGGGTGAGGGCGAGCAGGGTGCGGCGGGCGTCGCGCGGGTCGCTGCCGCGTTCCAGCCAGCCCTGCCCGACAGCGCGCAGCACCAGGCGGCTGGCCCGGGGCTGGTCGACACCGAGAGCGGTGGCGACGTCGGTGACGGCACACCGGCCGGGGTGGGCCTCGACGGCGTCCAGGACGCCGAACAGGGTGGGGTCGATCGCGCCGGCGTCCTCGGGCCGGGCGATGCGGCCCAGCGAACGGCGGGTCTGGCTGTGGCGGATGGCGACCATGGCCCGTTCGACGGCGGCAGCCGACGTGTCCTCGGCGGCGTTCGCATCCTCGGCGGCGTTCGGGTCCTCGGCGGCGGACACGTTCTCGGCGGTGTCCGGCCCGAGTTCCTGGTGCTTCCTCTCCCGCTCAGACATGCATGCTAGGTTACAACTTTTGTCAAAGGACATGCATCAGGGGGGACCTGTTATGCCCGCAACCACCACACCCGCCGCCACGCCCGCCGCCACGCCCGTCACCGCGCCCGCCGCCGCCGGCCGGCCCGACGGGCGCGGGCAGCGCCCGCTCGGGTACTGGCTGCGCCACGTCGACGACGCCCTCGAGCAGTCCATGGCGCGCCTGTTCGCCGCCGACGCGCTGAGCCGGCGCGACTGGCAGGTGCTCGACACCCTCTCCCGCGGGCCGGCGGACACCGCCGCGCTCGACGCGGCACTGGCGCCCTTCCTGCGCCCCGAGGAGGCGAGCGTGCGCCCGCACCTGGAGGGGCTCGCCGCCCGCGGCTGGGTCGTCCTGGACCCGGACGGCTCCGCCGCCCTGACCGAGCGGGGCCGCGCCGCCAACCGGCGCGCCGCCGCGCAGGCCGCCGGGCTGCGCGAGCGGTTGACGGCCTGTCTGACACCGCAGGAGCTCACCACCCTGATGACCCTGCTGGAGCGCCTGGCCGGGCACCCGGACACCCTCACCGAGGAACGGTGAGAGCGGCCGTGAGCCCACCGGCCCGCCCCGCACCGGCCCGCCCCGGGCCGGGGCGGGCGCCCTTGACCGCCCGTCGTGCGTGAGAGCCGCGACATCCCCACCGCCCGGCGCCTCCTGCCGGCGGGCACCGGCGCCCGCCGGGGCGATGCCCTGGTCGTCGGGGCCGCGTACGCCCGACCCCGGCTGCGCGGCCCCTACCCCTGGCCCTCCGACGGGACCCCGTACCTGCTGCACGAGGCGCCGCCGCGCGTCGGGGCCGGCGACATCCCGTCCATCGTCTGCTCCGGCCCGCCCTACCGGGTCCACGCCCCGGGCCACGAACGCCCGCCGGCCGAGACCGCCACCCCCGAGAAGGCCGTCGCCGTCCTGCCCGCCCACCCGCCCCCGACCGCCCCCTGACCCGCCCCCGTGATCACCGGCGCCCCGGGGCGCCGGGGCGCCGGCCGTACGGTCCGTACCGACCTGTTGCGGCCCCACCATTGCGGATTCCGCCGGCCCCACCGAAGCTCCGGGTCCGCGTGGCCCCGCCTGGCGGTCCCGGCGCTTCGACCGCCGGCGCGGTTGCTCCGCCCGGCCGCCCGGCCGCACACGCCACCCGCCCACACCGCCCGAGTCGTCCCGGCGCAGCTGCCGGCGGGGTTTCAGCTGCGCGGCTCGATCATCCGGCTCCGCAGCCTGAACCCCGCCACATGACCACGACTGTTCACGGGCCCTGGACCCGGCGGCCCGTGGCGGAGGCGAAGCCCAGCCAGGTGTGCCGGTTGCCCGCCCAGCACCAGCCGACCTTGGGGGCGTTGCGGCGCTCGCGGCCATCGCGCCCGGTGCCGTTGCTGATCCAGAGTGCCGGGGTGCGGGCGTCAAGTGCGCCGTTGGGCTTGCGCAGCCGGGAGCCGATGGTCATGAAGCAGTGGTTGCGTTCCAGGACGGCGGGTTGCTGCATCACCCAGTGGATGCCCTCGGTGAGCAGCAAGGGGGTGCGGGCCTTTGCCGTGAGGGCGGGCAGCGCCTCGTTGGGGCTCCAATTGGCCATCTGGTCGCCGCGGTTGAGGCCGGTGAGGAGGTAGAGCGGGGCGTCGGGCAGCGCGAGCGTGTCGAGCGGGGTGAACAGGTCGACGTCGGGCATGTCGGTGACGACGAAGCCCGCCTTGCCGTCGCGGCGCAGCAGCGGCGCGAGGGCGGAGGCAGGGGCTAGGTCCGGGTGGACGGCAAGTAGGGCGCTGTGACCGCCCGCAGGGGCATCGGCGGCCGCGGCGAAGGTACGGAGCTCGGTGGCGGACAGCCCGGCGCTCTCGTGCACCCCCAGCTCGATCAGTCGCTCGGCCTGCGCGCTCAGGGCCGGGAGTGCGGGGAGAACGGCGGTGATGGCGGACGTGGTTGCGGGCACGATGCTCCAGGGGTAGCGGCGTGGACGGGCCCGGGACAACGAGGCGGCCCGGCAGAACATTCCCGCCGCTGCCTGCGCCCCGTCCCGTGATCACGACTGCGCACGCACCCCAGCAGCCCCGTCCAAGTCCGCCGCGACGCCTTCGCGGACCAGGCCTGCCGCGGGGCGTCCCTTCGGCACCGGCAGAGCCCCGACGGCGGGGACCGGCGGTGCTTGCCCGGTGTCACCCGATCCAGGGGCGGGGCCAGTTGAGTCCGGAACCCTTGAAAGGTGCCTCACCGCGCCACCCGCCAAGGGCAGACGTGGGGCCGGCGGAATCCGCAACGGCGGGGCCCCAACAAGCCGGAAGAAACAGCCGTCCCCCGCCCCGCCGACAGCCGGCGGTCCTCGACCGCGACGACGGCCCCGGCCGGACAGCGAGCCCCCCGGCGGCGGCCGGCCGCCGCCCGGGACGCGGACCGTGGAGCGCAGCGCCCGGCCGCGGCCACGCCTCCACGACAGCCGAGTTGGAGGCGCACGCGAGCGTGCCGCCGGAGCCCGGCCGGCAGCAGGCCTTCCAGCACCTGTACGACGAGGCGTTCGCCGCCGAACCCGCCCCCGCAACCCGCCCCCGCACCCCGCCCACCGACACCGACACCACCAGGCACCCCCATGCCCCACGAAGAGGACCGAACCCGGACCGCGGCCGCCCCACGCACCCGACGAAGAACACAGCAGCACCCCCGGCCCCCGGCCCCGCGCCCGCCACGCCGCCACGCACGCCGCGCCCGCCGCGCCCCGGGGCCCGTAGCACCTCCCGGCGCCCGCGGCCCGGCGGCACGCCCCTGTCGGATGTCAGGGACCGCCGGCCGGTGCGCGTTCCTACGCTGACGAGCACTGGCCCCCGCCCAGGACGCGGGGGCCGCTCCACCAGCGAGGGAGAACCCCATGCGAAGGATCACCCGTGCCCTGGCCGCCGTCGGGATCGCGGCCGCCGCGCTGACCGCCGTGGGCACCGGCGGCGCCGGCGCCGCCGTCACCGGCGACTGGGCGGGCTGCCCGTCCGGCGCCGTGTGCCTCTACCCGCAGAACCAGAACCCGGCCTCCTCCCCCAGCGCCGTGTACTGGAGCTACGGCGCCCACAACCTCAACGGCCAGTACGGCAACCACTGGGTGCTGAACAACCAGACCGGCGGCGCCCACGCCCACCTGTGCCGGGGCTACGGCGGCACCGACTGCGTGTACGACATCCCCGCCCAGAACGGCGTCTACTACGACCTCGGCCCGATCAACTCCATCACCCTCGACCGCCCCTGACGCACAACCACCCCTGACGGACGACCGTCCTCAGGCCCAGGGTGCCCGCCGCACCGGGGGAAACGGCGGGCACCCCACCGCCGTCCGTTCAGCGCGCCTGACGGGCAGCCGCCTTGGGCCGGGGGCGCCACCGCACCCGGGGAACGACCGCCCCCGGGCCGGGGCACCCGCCGCACCGGGGGGAACGGCGGGCACCCCACCGCCATCCCCGACCACCCCCAACGGACAGCCACCCCTCGGGCCGCGGCACCCACCGCACCGGGAGAACGGCAGGCACCCCACCGCCACCTCCCGACCGCCCCTGACGAACAGCCACCCCCTGGGCCGGGGTGCCCGCCGCGTCGGGGGAACGGCGGGCACCCCACTGTCCTGCGCCCAGCGCGCCCAGCGCGCCCAGCGCGGGGCGAAGCCGGCCCCGGAGCGCTCCACCCGGGCCGCGCCGGGGCCGGCGAAGTGCGCGGGGACGACCAACTCCCGCCGCTCCACGGCCTGCTGGAGGATCCGGCGACGGCCCGCGGCGGCCCGGTCCGGATCCAGGCAGAAGCAGCTGCCGCAGGCCGGGTGGGCGAGCTGGACCGGCGAGCGCAGCAGGTCCCCGACGAAGACGGCGCTCCCGCCCACCGACTCCAGACGCAGGACACACGAGCCGGCGGTGTGACCGGGAGCCTGTTCGAGGACAAGGCCCGCACCGACGACGCGGGTGCCGCCCCAGGCCGCGCCCTGTCCCGCGGCCGGCACAGGGGCGACACTGTCCGCGAAGACCTGGTCCCACTGCGCCCACACCGCGGGATCCACACCGCCCCCGGTACGGGCGGGAGGGGCGACGGCAGGGTCGAAGAACGCGAGGTCGTCAGCGGGCACGTGGTAGACGGCGTCGGGGAACGCCCGCACCCACCGCCCCTCCCGCTCACGGATGTTCCAGCCCACATGGTCGACGTGCAGATGGGTGTTGACCACGATGTCGACGTCCCCGGGCCGGACACCGGCCTCGGCGAGCAACTCCAGGAAACGGCCCCTACAACGGTGGCACATCACACGCCCCGGGCGCTCACGGCCATCACCCACACCGGTGTCCACCAGCACGGCACGCCCACCGGTACGCACCACCCAGGTCTACAGCGCGCCCAGGTAGAAGCCGTCCACGGGGTCGCAAGTGGTCCGCGCCGGCGCGCCGCCAAGCCGAGTCGGAGACCCCGGGCACGACCCGGGCAGCCGGGGCGAAAGGCCCCTGCCACTCCAATCCGGATGATCTGCGCGTCCCCGATGTCGATCCGTTCCATGACCGGCCCTCCCGATACGTCAACCGCCAACCGCCAACCGCCTGTTGCTGCCGCCAACCGACAGCAGCCTGCTGCTGTCGGCTGTCTGCATGCCTGCTGTCTGCATGCCTGCTGTCTGGTGTCTGCTGTCTGGTGTCTTCGGGCCGACGCTACGGAGACCGGGGTGAACGGCTCAATGCTCCATCGGCTTGCCTGGATACCCGATCGGCTCATCAACCGGCCCGCCCACTATCCTGGGCGGCCACGGACCTGGTCAGTGACGCGACCGCCGCGGTGCGGGTGGGCCGCCCCTCCTACGAGCGGCTGCGAGTGACGGGACCCTGGGGAGTGCGGATCCCGGGATACGCGGGGGCAGGGTTCCACGTGGTGCTGTCCCGCTCGTGCCGACTACTGACCGAGAACGGCGAACCACTGCTCCTGGAGCAGGGGGACGCAGTACTACTGCCCCACGGAACCGCCCACACCCTCTCCGACCGCGAACTGACACACAATCAGGCCAGAGCACTGCCCGAACTGCACACCGCCCTGGCAGCCCTCCCCCGCCCGCAGAAGGACAACCCGGGCACGGGCACGGGCACTGGCACAGGCGAGGGCAAGGACACGGGCGAGGGCAACGACCGGGGCACGGGCGAGGGCACGGGCCGGGACAAGGGCGGGGCCCCGGGCCGGAGCGAGAGCGAGGGTACGGGCCGGGGCAAGGATGCGGGCCGAGGCGCCGGCGCGGGCCCTGGCCGGGACAAGGGCGCGGGCGAGGACCCGGGGCCAGGGCCAGGGCCGGGGCGAGGGCGAGAGCGCGGGCAAGGACGAGGGCACGGGCCGGGGCAAGGGCGGGGCCCCGGCCCCGGCCGGGGGCGGCGCCGAGCTGCCGTGCGGCACCTACCGGCTCGACCGCGACCCCGGCCACCCGCTGATGCGCGAACTACCGCCCGTCGTCCACCTGCCCGCCCACAGCCCCCACCACCCCCAACCGCGCCCGGCCATCGCCCCGCTGAACACCGAACCGGCCGCCGAACAGCCCGGCGGACAACTGGCCGCCGCTGCCCCGGTCGACCTGCTACCGGTCCACCTCCTACGGGCCCGGACCACCCGCCCCCGCGCCGAAGGCCGGGGCGCGGCACTGCCCGACCCCGTGGTGGCCACGGCACCGGCCGCCGTACACACCGACCCGGCACCGGCCTGGAACACCAAGAACCCTGCCCGCCCGCGCCGACGTCTCCCGCACCACCCTCAACCACCGCTCCACCGCCCCGACCAGCCACGCCCCGACGACCCACCGCACCTCGTGGCGGACGACCCGCACCGCAGCCCTGCTACGCCGCGGCACGAACCCCCTGGAGACAGTGGCCCGCACGGTCGGCCACACCGGCCCCCACACCCTCTCCCACGCCTTCGCCCGCGAGTTCGCCACCACCCCCGGCCGCCACCGCACCACCACCACACCCACGAACCGACACCCCCACAACACCCGAAGCGTTCACGAAGATAACGAACAGCAGCCGGTCGCACGGAGGCTGGTTTGACTTCTTGACGCCATGTACGCGGTCAGGGTTGACTCCCCCCACCCCGCCGCACCGCCGCGGCGGCCACCAGGGAGAGGCACCCGTATGAACGCCGCACTGCGTCGCCTACTCGTCCCGACCGCCGCCCTCACGCTCGCGCTGTCCATGACCGCCGCCTGCGGCAAGGCCGGCGGCGACAAGAAGGACCCCACCACCCCCGGCGACACCACCTCCATCGGCCTGCTCCTGCCCGAGAACGCCTCCTCCGTACGCTACGAGTCCTTCGACCGGCCCTTCATCGAAGCCAAGGTCAAGTCCCTGTGCGCCAGTTGCAAGGTCCTCTACAACAACGCCGAAGGCAGCGCCGCCAAACAGAAGCAGCAGTTCGACACCCTCCTCACCCAGGGCGTCAAAGTCATCATCCTGGACGCCTACAACGCCAAGTCCACCCAGGGCTGGGTCCAGGAAGCCGCCGCCAAGGGCGTCAAGGTCCTCGCCTACGACCGCCTCGCCACCGGCCCCGTCTCCGCCTACGTCTCCTTCGACAACGAGAAGGTCGGCGAACTCCAGGGCCAGGCCCTGCTCGACGCCCTCGGCCCCAAAGCCCCCGACGCGAACATCGTCATGATCAACGGCGACGAGGCCGACCCCAACGCCGCCCAGTTCAAGACCGGCGCTCACAAGGCCCTCGACGGAAAAATCAAGAAAGTCGTCTACGAGCAGTCCGGACAATGGGACCCCACCGTCGCCGGACAGAAAATCGCCGCCGCCGTCACCGAACTCGGCAAGAACGGCTTCCAAGCCGTCTACTCCGCCAACGACGGCATGGCCGGCGCCATCATCACCCAACTCCACGGCTCCGGCATCAACGTCCCCGTCGGCGGCCAGGACGCCGGCCTCGACGCCATCCAACGCGTCATCAACGGCGACCAGGCCTACACCATCTACAAGGCCTACAAACCCCTCGCCGACAACGCCGCCGAACTCGCCGTCGACCTCCTCCAAGGCAAAGACCCCACCACCGTGACCACCAGCCACATCGACAGCACCACCGACAAGAACATCCCCGCCAAACTCCTCGACGCCAAAATCGTCACCAAAACCAACATCGCCCAGACCGTCATCGCCGACGGCCTCTACAAGACCACCGACATCTGCACCCCCGACTACGCCACCGCCTGCACCACCACCGGCCTCAAATAACCCCCACCCAGCCGGACAACCCCACCCCGAGCACCCCCACCCGGACAGCCCCACGGCACCCCCAGCCCCACGGCACCCCCACCCGGGAACCCCCGAGCACCCCACCCCGGCCCCCCGAGCACCCCTCGCCCCGGGCAACCCCACCCCGGGGCACCTCCCACCCGAGCACCCCCGCCCAGGCACCCCCCGCCCAGGCAACCCCGACCCGAGCACCCCCAGCCCCCGGGCAGCCCCCTCCCGGGCAGCCCCGCCCCGGGCAGCCCCACCCCAGCACCCCTCGTCCAGGCAGCCCCACCCGAGCAACCCTCCACCCCGGGCACCCCCACCCCGGGCAGCCCCCGCCCGAGCACCCCCACCCCGGGCAACCCCCGCCCGAGCACCCGCACCCGGGCAACCCCCACCCCAGCACCCCCACCCGGACAGCCCCCAGGCAACCCCGACCCGAGCACCCCCAGCCCCGGGCAACCCCCGCCCAGGCACCCCCTGCCCCGTCCCCCCTCTCCCGGACACCCAGGATGGTTCATGTGACAGGCGCGCCCGTCCTCCAACTACGCGCGGTCTCCAAGCGCTTCGGCGCCGTCCAGGCCCTCACCGACGTCGACCTCGACGTCCACCCCGGCCAAGTCCTCGCCCTCGTCGGCGACAACGGCGCCGGCAAATCCACCCTCGTCAAAACCATCGCCGGCGTCCACCCCGCCGACGAAGGCACCCTCACCTGGCACGGCCACCCCGTCCGCCCCACCCGCCCCCAGGACGCCACCGCCCTCGGCATCGCCACCGTCTACCAAGACCTCGCCCTGTGCGACAACCTCGACGTCATCGCCAACCTCCACCTCGGCCGCGAACAACACCGACACACCCTCCTCGACGAAGTCGCCATGGAACGACACGCCCGTGAACTCCTCCACACCCTCGCCATCCGCATCCCCGACATCCACGCCCCCGTCGCCACCCTCTCCGGCGGCCAACGCCAAGTCATCGCCATCGCCCGCGCCCTGATCGGCGAACCCTCCCTCGTCCTCCTCGACGAACCCACCGCCGCCCTCGGCGTCGAACAAACCGCCCAAGTCCTCGACCTCGTCGAACGCCTACGCGAACGCGGCCTCGCCGTCATCCTCATCAGCCACAACATGGCCGACGTCCGCGCCGTCGCCGACACCGTCGCCGTCCTACGCCTAGGCCGCAACAACGGCCTCTTCCCCGTCGCCACCACCACCCAGGAACAGATCATCGCCGCGATCACCGGCGCCCACGACAACGCCCACGCCCGCCGCCGGACCCGCCACCCCGACGAGGAGCACACCCCATGACCACCCCCGCCACCAACCCCCACCCCGGCGACCCCACCACCGGCAACCCCACCACCACCACCACCGGCGACCCCACCCCCGGCGAGCCCTACGCCACCGACCCCCGCACCGGCGAGCCGCGCACCACCAACGCAGGCGACCCCACCACCAACCCCACCACCGCCGGCGAGCCGCGCACCACCGACGCAGGCGACCCTCACGCAGGCGACCCCACCACCGGTGCCCCCACCACCACCGACCCGCGCCTGCACACACCCGCCACGACCTGGGCCGCCCGCACCGACACCGCCCGCCGCCGCCTGGCCACCGGCGACCTCGGCCCCCTACCCGTCGTCATCGCACTCATCATCATCGCCATCGTCTTCCAGAGCATCACCCACCACTTCCTCCAGGCCGACAACCTCACCAACATCACCCGCTTCATCGCCGGCCCCGGCCTCATCGCCGTCGGCGTCGTCTTCGTCCTCATCCTCGGCGAGATCGACCTCTCCCTCGGCTCCGTCGCCGGCGCCACCTCCGCCATCGCCGCCGTCCTCGCCGTCCACCAGGGCTGGCCCGAATGGCTCGCCATCACCACCGCCCTCACCGCCGCCTGCGCCATGGGAACCCTCCACGGCCTCCTCTTCGCCCGCGTCGGCGTCCCCGCCTTCGTCGTCACCCTCGCCGGCATGCTCGCCTGGAACGGCCTACAACAATGGGTCCTCGGCGACACCGGCACCATCAACAACCACCACAACGGCATCATCGCCCACCTCGACACCACCTTCCTCGGAAACGGCGACATCGCCTACGCCTGGACCCTCGCCATCCTCGCCCCCACCCTCCACCTCCTCACCCAACTCCACACCACCCGCCGCCGAACCGCCGC